>JAYSWO010000314.1:0-9960 GCA_043717975.1 Ferruginibacter sp.
CCTGCTTACGCCTGCCTCTCTATAATCTTCATCTATTAAAGCAAATAATTTTTTGGGAGATATATTTTTTACTTTCTTTTTTAATTTTAAGAAAGCAGCCTTTGCACTATCTATAGAAACTTGCTGCTCTAAAATGAGCAACACCAATGTTTCAAAACCTTGTGGTCGAGTAGGGATGGTAGGTAAGCCATATTCTCTAATAATTAGTTTAAAAATATTGTCTTTTTTGGAAAGAAATGTTGCAGCCTTTTGCATAATGCCATCTCATAAGTTGGTTACAAAATAATATTTAATTTGGCACAAGTTTCGTTTATTACTTTGTGTTGATAATCCTTTAACCTTATTTCGTTATATGGTTGAATGAGAATGGATTTTTTTAGACCACGTAAAATATATTCAGCAGCAATGTGGCCATATTTTTCTGCAACCGTTTCATTTATTTTTCTACAATTTATATCTACCATTTCTTTTGCTTCTTCTTTAAATTGTCTTCTATTATTTGGTAGTCGCTCTTTTCTGTCAGGTATAATATGTGTCGTTTCATCAATAGATTCAATTGCTGCAATAAATTTACTTTTATTGTTTTCATCATCCAAAAGCCTGCTACAAAAACCGCTTGTAAATGGTTGTGCCAAAAATGGAGTGTTATTTTCAACAATGTTTTCTAAAGTGCTGTCCGTTACAATATTGGCAGGCGGCATATTGTAGGATGCCGCAATTTCATTGCGAATATGAAAAAGATTTAATAAAACTTGCTGTTTGTAAGTACCAAATGTAGCTTTTTGTTTTGGTGTAATTTTTACTACATATTCAGAAACGATCACTTCTTCGCAACATTTATTTTCTTCTTGCAGCATATCAAGCACATTATTTTCGATGGCTTTAGCAAGTAAATCATTTTTTAATTTCAGTAAATAAATTACATCATTACTCGCATAAATTTGTTGTGCATTATTAAGCGGCCTTGTTCGCCAATTTGACCTTTGCAAAGATTTATCTACAGCAATATTAAAACTGGCTGCTACCAAATCTCCAAATGAATTGCCAGGGTGGCTGCAGAGTTTTGCAGCTACCTGTAAGTCAAAAATATTTACAGGATTGCAATTGTTTATTTTTAAAATTTGAATATCTTCTGTGCATGCATACGCTACTTTGCAAATACTAGGGTTTTCAAAAATTGTCCAAAGTGGTTGTAAATTTTCAAATGCAAGTGGGTCTATCAAGTAACATTTTTGCCCATCAAATATTTGAAGTAAAAAAAGTTTAAATCCGTATTCTCTCCAAAATCGATCAAACTCAGTGTCAAAAGCAAACTCTGCTGTTTGTTGAAGTATATAACACAGAGAAGACAATTTTTCATTGTTATCTACAAATACAATCTCTATATCGCCATTTTTTATATTGGTCAAATGCATGTACGTTAATTAATTTCAATATTACAAGAAAATAGCTATTACCTATATTTTCTGCAATGTAAAATCAATAAACAACTATTCCATAAATCTTTTAAAAAATTATAAATACACTTTTGTAGGGCAGCCCAAATAATTTTTACGACTTGCTTTATTATTTAAGCGTGCGCTCAATCTTAAACCAGAAAAATAGTACCAATCTTTTGTTTTTGAGCTACCCCTTTGTGCGCCGTCTGCAGGATAAGGTGGAGCACCTGCTACTTCATCTCCTCTATATGCAAGCTCTACCGCCTTTGATCCTTTAGCTGCTAGTAGCGTAGCATAGTCAACATAGGTAGTACTCACATCATCTAAATAATCCGTAAATGTTTTTCTTATGCCTATTTCTGCTGCTATTTGTAAATTATCTGAGATTTGTAATTTTATGCCTCCACCAAATGGTAAAGCAAATTGTGTAAGGCTATAATTTTTTCTATTAGGATATGCTGTTAAGCCTTGCCCTTCGGTACTGAGTGGTCTTAAGTAGACTTTAGCACCTGCACTATCGTTGGTGTAAGGATTAAAATGATAACCAGCTACAGCTGCAAAAAAATAAGGCGTTATACTTTTTCCCTCTAGCCTAAAAAGATTGTATTCCAACCCTATATGTAGCTCACTAACAGCAGATTTAAAACGAAGGTTTCTGTACTCAATGCCTTTTGCTGTTGTATTTTTTGTGTCATTTCCGGCTATTGTGCCATAAGTAAAACCTGTACGAGCAATCAATTTATTTGTAATATCGTACGAAAAACCGATGCCCACGGCAGGATGTGATTGGTCAAAAGTTATACGTTTTCCTTGTAGGTCACCTAGATAGGTAGCAACTCCTGCAAATACATCGGCGTGAAAATTTTGTGAAAAAACGGCAAGCGGCAACACCGCCATTAAAAGGAGGATAGAATGTTTCATGCAATAAATGGTTTAAGTAGAAGTTGCCTAATTACTAATTTTCAAAAACCATTCCATTCACATTTTTCAAAATGTTAAAGTGTGTAAAGCTCGATTTAAATCTATGCCTGTAATCTTTTTAATTCTTCTTCAATAATGGGGATAAGTTCATCAAGATTATTTTTAAAATCTATGTGTAAAATTGATAATGTGTTAAGATCATAATTTCCACCACAATTTTGCTCAATTATTTCAGCAAGGGCTGTAAGTTTTGTTAAGCCTACAAAGCTAAATGTAGCTTTTATTTTATGTATATGTCCTTTGTAAGCAACGATGTTTTTATTAGAAAAACTATTTTCTATAGATGCTAATTGTTCAGAATACCCAAGCATAAATTGTTCAAAAACAACTGCTGCATAATCCTTATCTCCCTCATAAATGCTTTCTAAATATTCAGTATCCAATCTATTGTCAAAAATAAAGCTTTCGTTTTCCATCAAATCTATTTTAGTTATAATCAATAACGTATCTTTTTGCGAAAATAATACAACAAACTGAAAAAAAAATCGTTAATTGTGTTGTATAACCTTTAAAACTATGATTGAATGGAAGTTGCTTCCCCAAAAAACCTAGATGGAGTGTTTAAAAAAATTGCTAAGCAATTACAAAATGAAATAAAATCAGAAGCTTTCCCTGTATTAATTAGCGTTTTTTTATTTTTAAGCATTTTTTCAGTTGATATTTTATTGGCTATAAAGCAAAATATTCCTTACGAGCCTTTAGGCTTTGTAATGATTACTGGCTTAAATATTACATTGGCCATTTTAATGTTCTTAAATAAGAAGAACTACAAATTTGTTCCCTTAAATTGTTTTATAATATTACTTGGCATTGCTTTTTTAATTTTTAATAATGGCGTATCAACCGGTTGTTACTTTTATTATGTTCCTGTAATTATTGTTTACATAATTTACGGAAGTGATTTAAGGAGGAAAATAACTTTCCGTTTGTTTTACCTCAGCATTGTAGTGTTTTTGGCCATCATTACAGGTAGTTTTCTGTTGTCTAAAGCTACTTATTCCGGTTTTACATTTAACACACTTTTTATTTTTAGGATAAATGCATCAGTGATTGTGTCTTCATTGTTTCTTAGATATTTAATACCAACTTACATAAACAAAGAAAACTTAATTGCTCGAAAAAATTATGCTGAAGCTTTGTTTCAATCTAATGTAGATGCGTATGTTGTTTTTAATAACGAAACAAAAGAAATTATAGATTACAATAGGCGTGCGGCGTTGTTATTTGAATTACCAATTGAGTTAAGATTAAATGGGCTCTACATTTCTCAATTAATGATGCGCTATTTAACATCCGATAATGAGCATCTTGATATTTTAATGAATGATATTCCTCAAAACTGGCAAGGAGAAGCAAATTTTAGAACACATACCAAAAAGGAGTTTATTGGATTTATCAATACTGTTACATACGTAAGAAATGGCGAAACATTTCAGATTTTATCCATTATGGATATTACAAAAATGAAAGAGCCAGAAAAGCAATTGAGTGGGTACAAAGCTAGCTTAGAAAATTCTACTCAGGTAAAAACACGTTTCCTTTCTAGCATGAGCCACGAGCTAAGAACCCCACTAAATGGAATAATAGGTACAAGTAATTTGATATTAGAAGACGAAACCATTTCTGAAAATGCTAGAGAGCAATTGAAACTACAACTGTACTCTTCTGAACATATGCTCAGTATCATAAACGATATTTTAGATTTTAGCAAAATAGATTCTGGTAAAATGGAGTTTAATAGGCAAACATTTAATTTGCTCGATGTTTTACAAAAAACTGTAAAGGCTTTTGAAAATCAGTTTAAAAATAATAATCTGCATTTTGAATTAATAAATGATGAAGATTTGGTAGGCATACATGTGGTGAGTGATCAAGTAAAACTAAGCCAAGTATTGAATAACTTATTGTCTAATGCACTAAAATTTACGTTACAAGGTAAAGTGGTTTTACAAGCCTTGGCTATTGGAGAATCAAATGAAAGTATATCTGTATTATTTAAAGTAATAGATACAGGTATCGGTATTAAAGAAGAAAAACAATCGATAATTTTCGATGGTTTTTCTCAAGTACATGCCGACGATTTAAAAAGGAAATTTGGAGGTACAGGCTTAGGGCTTACAATCAGTAAAAAACTAGTAGAACTTTTTGGAGGAACTTTAAAAGTAGAAAGTGAATTCGGAAAGGGCTCTTGCTTTTCATTCGAAATAAACTTTAAAAAGCAAACAGAAATTCAAAAACCAATTGTGTTATCAGATATACCATATGCACAAGTAGATATTAGAGGTGTGAGGGTTTTGATAGTAGAAGATAATCAAATAAATGTAACCATTTTAAGAGGGTTTCTATTGAAATGGGGCATTAGGGTAAAAGAAGCTAGTAATGGCGTTCATGCATTGGAACTTTTAAAATACCATAGGTTCGATTTAATTTTGATGGATTTAGAAATGCCAGAAATGAATGGTTATACAGCAGTAAATATTATTCGTGAAACTGATAAGACCATACCAATTATAGCTTTTACTGCCACTCTTTTAGAAGATATGAATAAACTGATTTCTGAAGGAGGTTTTAATGATTACATGTTAAAGCCTTTTCGCCCCACAGAACTAAAGAAAAAAATAGAGTTGTACTCTCCTTATAGAAAAATTGATTATTCTTCATAATACGAAGTAATTATATACGAATTTTTCTTCAAAAAACAAACAGGTATAAATACCTGAATATTTCAGTAGAAACACCCTTGTTTTCTGCAAATATAATCCCCACTTTTACATCATCAAAGATAAGGGTTGAAAATTCGGTTTTAAGTGATTATATACCAAAACCAAAAATAGTTTGCGGAAATAATCATTCATCTTAAAACAAGTTACTGGGGGGTGACGAGATTTTAGATGAACTAATTTTCAACTTTTGTGAAATATTACAAAAGCTACAGGTTGCTAAAGGGGGTGGGGACCCTTTACTGAAGTAACTCACAGCAATTATTGTTTAGAGGCTGTCTCATAAGGGCAGCCTTTTTTTAATGCACATTACATTATATATTTGTGTATAAAAGAGATTGAATAGTTTTTTAAATTCAATTGGTTGTTATATATCTATACTGTATTTGATCTAATAAATATGGTACCGACTGCCCAATGGGCCAAGCCATGAATTATATAGGCTATATTACAAGAAAACAAGTACAGATTTTGAACAGAAACTAAAAGATTTCAAGCAAAGAATTGTGCTAACTGTCCATTAAATGGCGCATGTCATAAATCGCAAGGCAATAGAATAATAGAGATAAATGAAACTTACAAAGGCATAAAGTAATCGCATATCAATTGCTCATTAGCGAGGAGGGAATTCAACATCGAAAAAACGATGTTGTGATGTAGAACCTGTATTTGGAAATATAAAACAGAACCATGGGTTCAAAATATTTATGCTCTGTGGCAAAGAAAAAGTAACCATAGTGTGGTGCTACTTTTTTAGCGTTTTTAAAAATGAAGCCCATTAGGATCGAACAAAATATTCTATCGCTTTTTAACTCAAAATATAATCCATAAAAAAGAGGATGCCACTTTATTGTTTTGAGACATCCTCTTTTTTTGTATCTGCCAACTGCAATAAAAAGCAAAACGAAAATATTTATGTTTATTTAAACAAACACTTACTTCAATGCTTCTATCTTTTTTACAAAATTTGCTTTTGGTTGAGCTCCTACTAATTTATCTACTACTTCACCATTTTTAAGAAACAATATGGCAGGTATACTTGTAATACCATAGTTCATAGAAACCTGTGGATTTTGATCTACGTTAAGTTTACCCACGTTTATAACTCCAGCATATTCTGTAGCTAATTCTGAAATTACAGGGCCTATTGCTCTGCATGGACCGCACCATTCCGCCCAAAAATCTACTACAGTAAGTTTATCTGACTCTAAAACATCGGTCTTAAAGTTTGCATCTGTGAATTCGAGTGCCATAATATTAATTTTTATTTGTTATTTATATTCCAAAGTAAGAAAGATTGCAAATCTATAACCAAGATTTTGTTTTGCAGTATTGACATATCCACAATATGAGGATAAGCGTGTTTGGAGTAAAAAAGGCAGTCATACTGTCATGCTTCATAATAATTATTTCTTTACCAGTGTAATGACTTAAGAGCTTGTAATTGCAGGGGTTTACCTCCGGTCTTTATAAAACAGTTTTACTGATTATAAATTCCATTTTTAGGTATAAAAGTTATTTTGGAAAAGTAAAATAATGTAAAACGATTTAGCTAAATCTATTTTAGCTGCTCTAAAAGTTGACACATATTAAAAGCTGCCATGTAATTATTACCACATTACGCAACATCTTTTTATCAGTTTTATAAACTTAAATGGTAAAACAGCTTTCAATGTATGATTTTTTCTTCGAAAACTCACAATAGGTTTGCTTAGGATTTTATTAGAAAAAAGTTAAAAAATCACCCAAAAGGGGTATATAAAATGAAAATCGTTGGGCATATTTTTGTGAAGGAATAGTGGGAAATAAAGCATTATGTTAATATTAAAGTAAATTAAAATATAAATAAAGTTATATATTTGAGCTGCATTATAATTTTACACAATTAACTAAAAATAATATTTTGTAAGCAAAAAATGTTTTTAAACTACTGTTTAAAATCAATAAAATAATTACTTAAAGTCATTTTTCCCCAAATGATTTTTATATTCTTTTGTATAATATTTAGTTCGATACCTACTGAAAATTTGCCTCCTTACCTTAATGAAGATTTATTTCTTCATTATTAAAAAAAACAATTATGAAAAGAAACATTACACTTGCTCTTATGAGCATGGCGCTGCTCTTTTGTATAAGGGGTCAGGGTCAAAGTATAACACCGTTCACACTTAATGCCTCTGGTGGTAGTTTCGATAATCCATCTTCTTACACAAGGTATGAGTGGAGTTTTGGTGAGCTTGTTCTCACAGACACCTACACAGCTGCGGGTGGTAACCTTATACTTACACAAGGCATATTGCAGCCTTGTACAGATAAGGTAGGTGGAGAGCCCGAAATTTTATTATTTGGGGTAAATGAGTGGAAAATTTTTCCGAATATAACAACAGGGAAATTTGAGTTAGACTTTTTTCTAACATTACCTGGGCAAATGGAACTACAACTCACCGATGCGATGGGAAGGGTTATAAACACCCGAAGATTTCAGTATCACTGCTGCGATCGTATTGAGCGATACGATATAAGCAACATGCCAAGTGGTGTATACTTTATTAATGCACGCTATACGCCTGAGAGAGGAAATATAGCAGAGGTATTTAGGGTACGTAGAGAAGGCACATTTAAGGTTGTAAAAGCGAGGTAGCAGTTGGCAGTTGGCAAAGTAGCAGTTGGCAAAGAGCATTTGGTAAAGAGCAGTTTGCAAAGAGCAAAGTTCCAAACCTTGAACCTTCAACCTTGAACTTTTTCGCAATTAATTAAAAAACTTAAAAACATAAACAATGAAAAAAATATTATTACAATTATTTGTAGCGTTACTATTTGTATCAGCTGCATTAGCACAGGCACCAGGTATTTTTAATTACCAAGCTGTAGCAAGAAATTCAGTTGGTAATGCATTAGCTAGTAAAAATATTGGCGTAAAAATTAATATACACGATGGATCAGCAGTAGGGCCAACAGTATATAGTGAGACAAGAACATTAACGACAAATCCATTCGGCTTATTTAACGTGCAAATAGGTAGCCCAGGTGGCAGCAATGTAAGTGGAACAATAGCGGGTGTTAATTGGGCAACTGGTACAAAATTTATAGAAGTTTTGATGGATCAAAATGGAGGTTCGGCTTTTATAGCCATGGGCACTACACAATTAGCCAGTGTACCATTTGCACTTAATGCTGCAGGTGCACCACCAATAGGGCCTGCAGGCGGTGACTTGGTTGGTAGTACTTATCCAAATCCTACAATTGCACCACTAGTAGTAACAACAAGTAAAATAGCTGACTTAAATGTATCGACAGCAAAACTTGCAGATGGTTCTGTAACTACTCCTAAAATAGCAGACTTAAATGTAACGACTGCAAAACTTGCAGATGGCTCTGTATCTACTCCTAAAATAGCTGACTTAAATGTAACAACAGCAAAACTTGCAGATGGTGCGGTAACTTCTGCTAAAATAGCAACTGGAGCGATAACCTCTCAATTAATTACGGTTCCTTTGATTAAAACACAAGCAGATGCGGGAGCGCTAATAGACATGACCAATAGTGGCGCAGGCGCAGCGGTTTCAGGCACTAGTATAGGCACGGGCTTCGGTGGTTTGTTTCAAGTAAACAATGCAGCCAGTACAGCAGATGGTTTACGAGCTACAACAAATGGTACTGGTGCAAGCTGGGCTATACGTGGTATAAGCACTGGTACAAATGGTGCTGGTCTTTTTCAACAAACCAATGCCACCAATACTTCTAATAATTTGCAGAGTAACCAAGCAGGTTTAGGTAGAGCAGGTTTATTTAATGCAACCAATGCTGCAAGCACTGCAAATGCAGTTGATATAAACGTTGCTGGTACAGGCTTTGCATTAAGAGCAGCAAGTAGTAATGCGGCTCCCAAAGCTTTACTAACTGTTGGAGGTTTACAGCTTACAGGTATTGGTGAAGCCGCAAATAGAGTATTGGTTTCTGATGCCTTAGGTAATGCTACTTGGCAGGCTGCAGGTGCATCAGGTGCTATTACGGGTAGTGGTACATTAAATTTTTTGCCTAAATGGACACCAAGTGGAACAGTTTTAGGAAACTCTTTATTATTTGATGATGCTTCAAGTGTGGGGGTAGGTACAACAACACCTACGCATCGTTTTACTGTTAATCATGGCGGTTCTACAGGTATTGGCGTAAATTCAACTGCTGGTTTTTCTGTTATTGATATTAATGCAGCAAGCGGTGATGCAGCTTTGCGTTTTGGTAATGCGGGTGTAAACCAATGGAACATGCGCAATCGCCCAGCCGATAATTATTTTGAGTGGTTTGAGCTTGGCGGTGGTGGTAGCAGAATGGTAATACAAGATGCTACTGGTAATGTGGGTATTGGTGAAACAGCCAATCCTTCTTATAAATTGGATGTATTACATGGCGGTTCTACAGGTATTCGCAGTCGCTCTAGCGGTAGCTTTTCTGTAGTAGATATTGATGCTGCAAGCGGAGATGCTGCATTGCGTTTTGCAAAAGCAGGTGTAAATCAGTGGAACACCCGTAACCGCCCTGCGGATGATTACTATGAAATATTTGAACTTGGTGGAGGCGGTAGCAGAATGGTAATACAAGATGCTACAGGTAATGTAGGTATCGGAGAAACAACCAATCCTTCTTATAAATTAGATGTATTGCACGGCGGTTCTACAGGTATTCGCAGTCGCTCTAGCGGTAGCTTTTCTGTAGTAGATATTGATGCAGCAAGTGGAGATGCTGCCTTACGTTTTGCAAAAGCAGGTGTAAATCAGTGGAACACCCGTAACCGCCCTGCGGATGATTACTATGAAATATTT
>JAYSWO010000315.1:0-9953 GCA_043717975.1 Ferruginibacter sp.
CACTATCTTTTTGTTCAAATTTTCCTGTTGCATTGCAGCCTTTACTTTCCGCACCTACAATATAATCCACACCTGCTATAAGTTTTTTATCATTTACACTTACTTCCATATTGCCAGGAAAACTATTTGCAGAATAATTGAATTTTTGTAGATAATCTTTTTTACCTAGTGGTTTTAAGCCAAGTTTTTTAAATTCATTGGCTAAAAAGACAGCTGCTTTTTTCATGCCATCGTTTGTATACCCACGTCCCCAAAATGTAGGAGATGCTAGCGTATCAACAATTTTGTGGTTGTAAGAAATGTCTTGGGCAGTTGTAGTGTTGAAGGCAAAAGCTAAAAAGCAAAGTAATAATAACCGCATTGTTTTTTATTAAAATTAAGTAGATATTTTGATAAGAAACTTATAAAACTACAATTGTTTTTATATTAATAGAAAATGGCTAAAGCCGAAATACATGTAGGGCTAAAGCCTAGAACACATTTAATTTCTTCTGTCTCCGCCCTGAAGGGCGGAGCTATTTAAAAGTTTTATTGCAATTTTTTTAGAAATTATTGTTAATCCTAAGGATAGCCTCGTTTTTTAAGGATAGCCTCGTTCTGTAAGAATCTCCTCGTCTTGTAAGAATCTCCTCGGTCTTTATGAATAGCCTCGGTCTTTATGAATGGCCTCGGCCTTTATGAATGGCCTCGGCCTTTAGGCCGAGGATTAAATAATAAATGGGCATTTGGCTTTAGCCCATAAAGCACCTCAATTAATTTAAATCTTTATGGCTTTAGCCACGTATAAAAAATTAAAATAAATGATGTTTCAATTTGCAAAATTGTTACTTTTAAATAAAAATGCCATACTTAAACATTTGGATTCACTTTGTGTGGGCCACAAAAAATAGAGCTCCATTGCTTACAAAAAACATAAGGCAAGATGTATTTAAACATATAAAAGATAATGGGAGTTTAAAAAATATTCATATAGATTTTGTAAATGGATATTTAGAGCATGTTCATTGCCTTGTATCACTGAATCAAAAACAAACCATTTCTGATGTAGCACAGTTAATGAAAGGAGAGAGCAGTTTTTGGATAAATAAATATAAGCTTACTCCAGAAAAATTTGAATGGCAAGACGAGTACTTTGCAGTTTCGGTAAGTGAGAAGGATGTAAATAAAGTGAGAGAATATATTAAAAACCAAGAAGTGCATCATAGCAAAACTACATTTGCCCAAGAATATGATTTGTTTATGAAGAAATATGGATTTCGATTAATGGAAGATTTATGATTGGATGGCTAAAGCCGACATGCATGTAGGGCTAAAGCCCAAACAGATTTAATTTATTGTGTCTCCGCCCTGAAGGGCTGAGCTATTCAAAAGTTTTTCTAAATCGGTGTTTTGTGAATTTTCTTGGCCTTTATGAATTGCCTCGGCCTTTAGGCCGAGGTTTTTTTTCTTTAGCCATTTCCAAACACTTACTTCACCTGCTGATACAACATAAACTTCTCCTTAAAATAGTCTTCTTCAAAAATTTGATGTATCTCCCACACAAAGGGCTTGCAATTACTTTCAAATATTTCTTGCGTAAGGTCACCTCCTTTCAAACATATCAATCCATTAGGCACACCCTTTTCAGCAAGCTTTGCACGACGAATAGATTTTCTACTCCAATGCCATAAACTACCAAGTGGCGCCACAGCACGACTAACTACTGCATCAAATTGTCTATTCTTTATTTCTTCAGCACGTGCATGTTGTGTGGTTATGTTTTTAATACCGGCAGCTTCAGCAATTTCATTTACTACTTTTAGTTTTTTACCAATGCTATCTACCAAGTGAAATTGCGCTTCTGGAAAAAGTATAGCAAGAGGCACACCGGGAAAACCACCACCACAACCAAGATCCATCACTTCCATGCCTGCTTTAAAATTAAATCTTGTAGCAATGGTAAGCGAATGCAATACATGATGCAAATAAAAGTTATCCATATCTTTTCGGCTGATAACATTTATTTTTTCATTCCAGTCCACATATAATTCTTTAAGCAAAGTAAGTTGTCTTTCTTGCTCAGCAGTAAAATCAGAAAAATATTTTTTAACTAGTTCCATGTTTTAAAATATTAATTTTTATGCTACTTTCATTTCTTGGATGTTTGAAAATTATGTTTAATGACGCTACATCTACAACTATTAAATAAGATGGTATTTCACTACAGCCAATTTTAATTTAATTTTAATAAAATTATATTTATCAAATCTAAAACCATTGATTTTTCAATCTAATGCATAATCTATTTTGTTTCCTCCCCCTTCGGGGGAGATAGAGGGGGCACGAAACTATCCTATTTCCAACTAGCCTTCGGCTTTCTCAACAAAGATGGTGCAAAGATGATGTAATAAAAAAACATCCACAATTCAAAAAATATAAATAAAGGAAATAAATCTTTTTCTCCCAATTTTTTCATTGTTTTTGCATATATGATACTTTGAAAAAGCAATGCGATACCCAAGCCAATTAAGCTAAATTTCCAATTGTAAAAAATACAAGCGGCAATGAGTACAGGGTAAAACAAAAATTGAGAAAAAGCATACAAACCAAGTAAAAATTTATGCATCGGCTTGTAATATTTTGAAGTAGTGTAGTGTCTATTCTTTTGGCTTTTCCATTGTGCAAAACTTTCTGCAGGGTTGCTCAACGTAAAACTATTTTTATCTAAATTTATTTTTACATTTTTTTTAGTAGCAGCCATATTTATAAACAAATCATCATCGCCACCAGGTATATTGTTGTGTGCGCTAAAACCTTTGTGTCTATAAAAAATGGCTTTTTTATAACTTAAATTTCTACCTACGCCCATATAGGTAGTACCCGCAAGTGCATAGCTCATGTATTGTAATGCGCTGTGAAAAGTTTCCCAGCGTATCAATTTGTTGAGTAAGCCATTTTTTTTATGATAAGGGCCATATCCTAATACAATCTCCGTTTCATCATCATACACTTCTTGCATACTATTTATCCAATGCTCGCTTGCTGGCACACAGTCTGCATCTGAGAGCAACACAATTTCGTGCTTGGCTGTTTTTATGCCAATGCTTAGTGGAAATTTTTTACCAGGAATCATTTTTGCTTCTTGAGTAAGCTCAACGATATGCAATTGTTTAAATTCTTTTTTCAACCCTTCCAACAAATATTTTGTATCGTCAAAAGAATTATCATCTACAACGATCACCTCGTGTGTGCTATTGTATTCTTGTAATAAAATACCGGGTAAATTTTTTGCAAGGTTAGCCGCTTCATCTCTTGAGCAAATGATTACCGAAACAGCATTTGTTCTAAAACTCGTTTTTGGTTTTGGCTTATAAAAAGCAAGCCTTGCAAAGAAGAAAGAAAAATAAAAAATTCTTATAAACACAAGTAAACAGAAGAATACAAAAATAGCCAATGGCCAATATGCAATTATTTTGGAGAAAATCATGATTGCAAAAATATTGTTTAATTGCTAAAAAGTTGCATTGTTTTATTGTTGATTTGATTTATTGTTGCACTAAATTTGCAGCACTTGTCCCGATTTTTTAGGAATTGCATGTTTGCAAATTTGCAAATTCTCTTATTATGGCCTCATTACAATTCAATTTACAAAAAACAGATACCAATACAAAAGCCCGTGCTGGTGAAATTACCACTGACCATGGTACGATACAAACGCCTATTTTTATGCCAGTTGGCACAGTTGGCACCGTAAAAGCAGTTACACAGCAGCAATTAAAGGAAGAAGTAAAGGCGCAGATCATTTTAGGTAATACCTATCATTTGTATCTCCGTCCAGGATTAGATGTACTTGAAGCAGCAGGAGGTTTGCATAAATTTAATGGGTGGGATAAACCGATACTAACAGATAGTGGCGGTTACCAAGTATTTTCTTTGGCCAATAGTAGAAAAATTTCAGAGCAAGGGGTAGTTTTTAAATCGCATATAGATGGTAGCAAGCATTTATTTACGCCAGAGAATGTAATGGATACGCAGCGTATTATTGGGGGCGATATTATTATGGCATTTGATGAATGTCCACCTTACCCTAGCGATGAAAAATATGCAAAAAATAGCATGGAGCTCACACACCGATGGCTTGATAGGTGCATAAAACATTTTAATGAAACACCAGATAAATATGGCTACACACAAAATCTTTTTCCCATTGTGCAAGGTAGTATATATAAAAATCTTCGTACAGAATCTGCCCAATTCATAGCCTCTAAAAATGCCACAGGAAACGCCATTGGCGGGCTTTCGGTAGGTGAGCCTACTGAGCAAATGTATGAGTTTACAGAATTGTGTTGCGATATTCTACCTACAGATAAACCACGCTACCTTATGGGTGTAGGTACCCCTTGGAACATACTCGAAAACATAGCGCTCGGTGTAGATATGTTTGATTGTGTAATGCCCACACGCAATGGGCGCAATGCAATGTTGTTTACGAGTAAGGGCATCATCAACATTGATAATAAAAAATGGGAAAAAGATTTTTCTGTAATTGATGATGGTATCGATTGCCCTACAAGTAATTTTTATAGCAAAGCTTATCTGCGCCATTTATTCAAAGGAAAAGAGTACCTAGGTCTTACCATTGCAAGTGTGCACAATTTGGCATTTTATCTTTGGTTGGTTACCCAAGCTAGGGAGCAAATATTGGCTGGTACTTTTTCTTCTTGGAAAAACGAAATGGTTATAATATTGCAAACCAGATTGTAAAAGGAAAATAAAAATCTGGATTGATAATAATTTTACATCTTGGCTAATAAATAGCAATTTGTTTTTTGGAGCATCAGCTTCAAATCTTTTGCAAACATTGGTTACGGGCTATTCGCTACAATCTTTTTTGTTCGTTCCTTCACAAAAAAGATTTTCGCTTCTATCCCTGCTATGCTCAACAGCATCTATCTATCAGCTTTTAGCGAAGCGTATTTTGCCCTTTTTTCATAAACGGTTCTTCAATACACTTATATGCAAAATAGCTTACCACAATCACTATTGGTGTTATCAAAAAAACAACCAAGCAATATTGTAAAGATGAATATTGTTTTACATTACCTTCTTTCAATATAAAATGAAATAGCACGAAAAGAATGATGCCATGTAGTAAATAAGTGCTATAACAAATTTCTCCAAGTAATTTTAAGCTAGCGTTTTTTAGCAGTCCAAACATATCATTGCCCAAAGCAACCAATGTAAAAACAACGGACAATAAAATAATGCATACCATTTTATGCGACGTATCAAATTTGCCAATAAAATACAAACAAACTATTATTATTATACTCGCCAAATATGTATTCAGCTTTTTATAAACAGGAAAAAACTTAATGAATATAGGCGCAATGGCACCACCCGCAAAGCAAACCAAATGATACCAAATAAAACCATTTTTTATAAAAAAGAAAGTTAAAAAACCAACACTCAGTAGTATAAAAACAATAGAAATTTTTTTTCGCCAAACCAGCAGGTAAAGAATGGGTATGAAGAAATAAAATAACCACTCATACGGTAAAGACCACACCACGCCTGCATTTACAAAAGTGGTAAAGTTTGAATTATTTATAGCTGGGTTTCCAAAAATGGAAAATAACGCCCAAGAAAAAATGGCATTTAAAAATTTTAACCAGCTTACATTTAATTGCCAATTTGTAACAGACATTACAATTACTACCAAAAGAATAATGGTAAATAAATACAACGGAGTTAACCTGTACAATCTTGATATAAAAAACTGCTTAAAATTAAATTGCCCATCTGTAGCATTCAATACTTTGCTTACAAAAAGAAAACTTGTAATCATAAAAAATAAAGAAACACTGCCTTGCCCAAGTAATGTGTATAAATTAGATTTTGGTACAGTCCATATCCCTTTTTGTAAATATTGGTGCCATATGGTTGTATGATGAATAAAAACACCTACGGCTAAAAATCCCCTCAAACCATCTATTGTTTCATACCTAATGGATGTATTTTTTGGAGGGAATATTTTTCTTAAAATATATGCTGTGGTAAATGCAATGGCAAAAATAGTAACACAAAAAAATGGACTTAGTGGAAACATGAAGCAATAATAATTTTTTATATCAAGCAATATTCGTTAAAATTGAGATATGGAAAATAAAAAACCAATAAATGGCTATCCGTTTGTGCAGCATATAAAAGAAGGATTTAGTGAAAATGAAATGAAACATACCGCATCAGCGTTTTATAATTGGATGAATGAGCGCCGAAGCTGTAGAGATTTTAGTAACAAGGCAATACCAAAAGAAGTAATCGAAAATATTATTCTTACTGCATCTACCGCACCAAGCGGTGCTCACAAACAGCCATGGACATTTTGTGTGGTAAGCAATGCCGAAATAAAAAGCCAAATTAGGCAAGAAGCTGAAAAGGAAGAGTACGAAAGTTATAACAGTCGTATGCCTGAGGAATGGAAAAAAGATTTGTTGCCCTTGCAAACAGATTGGGAAAAAGAATTTCTAGAAGTAGCGCCATACCTCATTATTGTATTTAAAAAAAGTTATGATACCGATGCTGATGGTAATAAAACCAATGTGTATTATGCCAACGAGAGTTGTGGCCTTGCATGCGGGTTCTTGCTCGCAGCTATACACAACGCAGGTTTGGTAGCGCTCACACATACACCATCTCCTATGAATTTTTTAAGCAAAGTGCTTAATCGACCCGTAAATGAAAAACCATTTTTACTAATACCTGTAGGCTATGCAGCGGATGATTGCTGGGTACCCGATATCAAAAGGAGAGGGTTGGAAGAGGTGGCAGCGTTTTATTAGATTATATGGTCTTATATATCAATAAATTTTTTATGTAAATTAGTTATATGACAAGCAAATTATTTAACCGACCTGTTTTGGAGATATTGTTACTTTTTGTTGCTTGCACAAATGCACAGGCCCAACATGCTCGAAAGTTGCCAATATATTTGCAAACACAATATAGCAAAACATTGTATGATAGAACACTGAGAAATAACCCAAGTGCTATTGGCTTTGGGTTAGAAAGTTTTTATCAAAATAAATCAAAGTTGAAACCAACCGCTTCTATTTCTTTCAATCTTAGATTAGCAGGTGATAAAGCTTTAAGGTTTGGGGCTGATAGCATGCCCATTGATGCTGTTGAAACTGCCTTTAATATTAGGATAGGAGAATCTTATTTTTTTTCAAAAAGAAATTATATGGCATTTGCCGCAGGGCCAAGTTTTATTAATGGTAAAATGTTGTTTGGGTTAAAAACTTCATTAGGTTATTTCTTCTCTGCAAACCAAAAATGGGTTGTCGCTTTAAGTTATGGCAATATTTTTGATAGGTATATACCAACAAAGAATGATTATGGTACAATTGATCTTTCATTTGGATTAAAAATTTACTAGAGCTATACTTTTTTGTGTTATAAAATTAACTTTCAAGGCTCTTAAATATAATGTTTATTTCTCTATAGCATTAATAGACTATTCTTTGTACCTTCAATCATCTCTATATTTTTATTTCTTTAACCAAACATTTTATTCATGAAAATTATTACGCAACGTAAAACAATGAGCTTGCTATTGTTTTTTGTATTGGCAACATTAAAAATGGTTGCACAAAATGGTACGGTATCTGGGCTTGTAAAAGATGCCATAGGAACCGTATTAGAAGGTGCATCTGTAACAGCTTCGCCATCCAAAAATGGTACACGTACTGGGGCTGATGGTGTTTATACGTTAAGCTTACCAGCTGGTACATATACACTTACCTCAAGCTATTCCGGAAAAGTGCCTACACAGCAAAAAATTACCATAACAGCAGGTGCAAGTGTTACACAAGATTTTGTGTTGCAAAATGCAGGAGACCTTACTGGTGTTGTTGTTATCGGTTCTCGTAGTTTAAGAAGAGTAGCTACAGAAACAGCTGTACCTGTAGATGTGTTGAACATAAGTGACCTTACAAAGTCCGCACCACAATCTAATCTCAATCAGATTTTGAATTATGTGGCGCCATCATTTACATCTAATACACAAACAGTAGCGGATGGTACAGATCATATAGATCCTGCACAGTTGCGTGGTTTGGGGCCTGATCAAGTATTGGTTTTGTTAAATGGTAAAAGAAGACACAGTTCATCTTTGGTAAATGTAAATGGTACACCAGGCCGTGGGTCTGTAGGTACAGATTTAAACGCCATTCCAGCTTTTGCCATTGATAGAATTGAAGTATTGAGAGATGGTGCAGCAGCACAATATGGCTCTGATGCCATAGCAGGTGTTATAAATGTGGTGATGAAGAAAAATATAAATAAACTTCAGGCTTCATTGTATGGGGGAGGCAATTTAAGCAGAGGTGCTAATGACCATAGAGGTGGTATGGATGGTAAGCAAGTACAGTTAGACTTGAATTATGGAATCGGTATTGGTAAAAAAGGGGGCGCTATAAACCTTACTGGTAGCGTAGTTACAAGAGAGGAAACACGCAGGGCAACTGATTTTAATGGGCAATTGTTTAATGCTTATAACGCCATTGAAAACAGGGCATTGGCCGGTGGAGTAAATTTATCTACTTTGTTTAGTAATATTAACAATACACCAAACACAGCGCAAATATTAAGTACCATTAAAACCTACGCACCAAACGTAAACTATTTTTCTACCACTCAGCAAGCTGCTATACAAAGCGCAACAACTATTGCAGGTATGCAAACGGCATTAAATGCCATCACAGATGCCAACACTGATGTTTCAAACAAAGAGGCCGCTTATCGTGGACTTACCAGAAGAGATTTTAACATGCGTATTGGGCAATCAAAATTATCCAGTGGGCAAATATTTATGAATACGACCTTACCTATCAATACAAATAATACATTTTATTCTTTTGGAGGTTTTGGTATTAGAGATGGTAATTCAGCAGGTTTTTATAGACGACCAGTACAAAACAGAACCCTTACAGAAATATATCCAAATGGGTTTTTACCAGAAATAGGATCTAACATTACAGATGCATCTTTAGCAGTTGGTGTAAGAGGAAAAATTTTTAAAGATTGGAATTATGATTTAAGTAACACCTATGGTCAAAACCAATTTAAATATACGGTTGAAAATACTTCTAACGCCACACAAGGTATAAACTCCGCTAAAACTTTTAATGCAGGTAAACTTGGGTTTTCTCAAAATACATCTAATGTAGATTTGTCACATGAATACGATGTATTGGCAGGATTAAATTTGGCACTTGGAGCAGAGTTAAGGTTAGAAAATTATAAAATTACTGCAGGGGATCAAAATTCATATGAGCGGTATGATATAAATGGGGCGCCTGCAACACCAACAACACCCACCACTCAACTGCCTACAGATTTTTTTGGTAGTGGAAGACCAGGAGGTGCGCAAGTTTTCCCCGGTTTTAGACCTGAAAATGCTTTGAGTAAAGGAAGAACAAGTGTAGCAGGATATGTAGATGTGGAATTGAATGCTACAAAAGCATGGTTGATTAATGGTGCTTTGAGGGTTGAAAATTATTCAGATTTTGGAAGCACTTTCAGTTATAAATTTGCAACAAGGTTAAAAATTACAGATGGATTAAATTTTAGAGCTGCAGCTGCTTCAGGGTTTAGAGCTCCATCGTTACAACAAAAATATTTTAATTCTACAGCCACACAGTTTATAGGAGGAGTGCCTTTTGAAGTAGGTACTTTTCCAAATGAATCAAAAGCTGCAACAGTACTAGGAATTCCAAATTTAAAACAGGAAGACTCATATAGCTACAGCACAGGATTAACCTATAAAGTACCGCATTCTAATTTAACACTAACGGTTGATGGGTATTACATTAAAATAAAAAATCGCATTGTACTTACAGGTCAGTTTGCAAGGCCTGCCGGAACACCTACCGGAGATTTGTTGGTACTTCAGCAAGCATTTGACTTAGCTG
>JAYSWO010000316.1:0-26698 GCA_043717975.1 Ferruginibacter sp.
ACAAGATATCAGACATGAGACACAAGATAACCATAATGTAAAGTCTCTTTTTAAAATACGTCAGCCATACATTGATGCTGATAGAAAAAACAAGAATTATGAAACAAAAAATATTAATAGCATTCTTTTTACTTTTTACAGTAATAACATATGCACAGCCTATAACAAACTTGTTAGTAAACGCTCGCCCACCTGCTACGCTTAGCAAATGGGCTACCACACAAGGTACCATTACACTTATTGTAAATAACCAAGGTGGTGCCGGGGGCATTACAAAGCGTGTAAAAATAAAGGCTACCTTAAAAGCATCTGATGGATCTGAAGTATCCACCACCAATATGAATCTTGCGCAAGTGGTTGTTTTGCCAGATGGCAATTCTGTATATAACGCAGCAGTAGTTTTTCCATTGGAAATACAACAGTTTAACGATAAGTATCAAAAAAGTTTGAATAGAACTGGTAAACTGCCAGCAGATAATTATCAACTTTGTGTACAGCTTGTAGAGCCAGCAACTTTTGCACCGCTCTCTCAAGAAAAATGTGCTTCTTTTTATGTAGCAGCTGCACAACTTCCTATTTGTATGATGCCAGCAAAAGATCAAGAGCTAGATATTAATGCAGCAAGAAACGCCATCACCTTCCGTTGGACACCCCTTATTCCAAAACCACAAGGCGCTTCAAATTATCGTTTACAAGTTTTTGAAGTATTGCAAAACCAAACACCTATGCAGGCATTGCGTAGCAACCAACCTTTGCTAGACAAAATAATTATTGAAAGAACTCAGTTTATTTGGCAACCACAGGGCATACTTGGTTTTGTAGAAGATGAAAAAATAGATTCTGCTGCACAAAAAAAAGGATGGGATGGTACAATAAAAGCTGGCAAACAATTTATTTGGAGCATACAAACATTAGACGCTTTACAAAATCCTGTAGCGGTAGACGCAAACTATGAAGGAAGAAGCGAACCAATGGTTTTTACGATTGCCAATAAACCAAAAGGAAAAAAGAAAGGTTATGTAGGGCATGTAAGTTTAATAAAATAAGTAAGGTTTAAAAATAATTTCAATCGGGGGGTTGAAATAAAGGGGGCCTTTAAGGCATGTAATAGTACATGCCTTATTTTTTTGTTAAACCGTTTATGGAAAAAAATATATTTTGAATCTTTATGCAAATATTCAACAATGAAATTATTATTTGCGGGTATCGTTGCCGTTACTTTGCTCTCTGCTTTCGTTTTTTTTGGAAATACAAAACCACTTTTAAAAGTAAAATATACTGTAACAAAACCCTTCGTTAATAAAAAGATAGCCGATAAAGAAATAGGTCACATAAAAAATTATGTAGGAAAAATAAAGCCATTTGTAAAAGCAAACAATTACTGCGAAGAATATTGTTTTTTAATAGACATGAAAATACCATCTGGCAAGAAAAGGTTTTTTGTATACGACTTGGCAAAAGATACCATTTTGCATAGTGGTCTAGTAACCCACGGTGGTGGTTCACAAACAAATACCGATGCGCTTACATTTAACAATATACCAAATGCCAATGCTACCTCATTAGGAAAATATAAAATAGGTACTGAATATAGCGGCAGGTTTGGAATGGCGTTTAAATTACATGGACTAGAAAATAGTAATAGCAAAGCTTTTGAAAGGTTTGTAGTGTTGCATGGCCACTCATGTGTACCCGATAATGAAATAGACCCATTCCCCATTTGTACTAGTTTGGGCTGCCCTACTGTAAGTCCTTCTTTTTTGCCCACACTAAAAAAATATATTGATAAGGCAGATAAGCCGGTGGTGCTTTGGATATTTTATTAGTGTAGTATCTCCATTTCAAAAAGTACCTGTAACCCTATAAGATCTTCTTTGCAAAATTGAAATTAGAAAATTCCATTAAGACCTTATACGTTTTAGAAAACAGCTTTTTTTAAAACGTCATTGGCACTTCTACCGCTAACAATTCTGTATCTTCCAAAATATTTATTTCAAAACGATCGGTTTCTGAAATACCAACAGCATCTCTGTTTTCAAATGTTACGCCATCAATTTCTACGCTACCTTTTATTACAACCAAATAAACGCCATTGCCAGCAAAAGCATTTTCGTAATTAATTTTTTCTCCTGCTTTTACATTTGTTAAAGAAAAACGGGCTTCTTGGTTTATCCAAAGTGCATGGTCTTCTTCTAAAGGCGAAACCACTACTTGCCATTTACCTTCTCTTTCTTTTATATCAAATGTTCTTTGGTCGTACCTAGGTGTAATATTTCTTTCCTTTGGAAAAACCCACAATTGAAAAAGGGTAACAGGTTCTGTAGCACTTTCGTTTG
This sequence comes from Ferruginibacter sp., assembly GCA_043717975.1. Taxonomy (GTDB): domain Bacteria; phylum Bacteroidota; class Bacteroidia; order Chitinophagales; family Chitinophagaceae; genus Ferruginibacter. Next base: position 2,337 of record JAYSWO010000316.1, read on the forward strand.
CTTCGCTGTGTTGCACACCAGTGCCTGCACTCATTATTTGCACATCGCCTGCTTGTATAATGCCTGCCCCGCCTGTGCTATCTTTGTGTTTTAACGCACCAGTAAATGGTATCGTTACAATCTCCATATTGTCGTGCGGGTGTGTAGGAAAAGCGCCGCCGCCTGCAATCCAATCATCATTCAAAACCCTCAGCGCTCCAAAATGTATTTTATTGGGATTTTGCCAACCACCAAAACTAAAGTAATGTGCCGGTTTTAACCAACCATGGTCTGCAACACCTCTCTCGTTTGCTCTTGTTATAATTGTTTTCATTTTTGTAAAATTAATAGCCTCTCTAAATCCCTCCGAAGGAGGGACTTGAAATGCAGTTTATAATATATCTGTATTAATTAGTGTTTAGACATCAATTAATATACCAATTGTAATTCTGTCATAAATTTAGTTTTAAAACATGACATAATCTATTGCATAATAAAAGATGAAAAAAGGTATACCGATGAAGTGAGTGACACAACGATGATGACCATAGCTGTGTTTTAGCTTAGACAAAAATTGCATTTTTGTTAAAGCTAAGAAGTTCAAAATAAAATATAACTCCAAAAAGTTAGAGGGTTCAAAAGTCCCCCTGCGGGGGATTTAGGGGGCTTAATTCAAATGACTAAAATCATCTTCTGTCAACATCGTACTTTGATCTTCTTCTCTTTCCTCATTAAATTCTATAATAAAATTGTTTCTGCCTTCACCAATAAGTATGTGTAAGAATTTTTGCTGTACAAGCTCTAGCATGTTTAAAAAAATAAATATGGCATGAATACGATTTTCGCATTCATCAAATATTTTTTCGAAGGAAAGGGTTTTATGTTTTCTGCTAATGTACAGCATATGCTCACGTACGCCTTCCATGGTGTAGTTATATTGTACAACCGTATGAACGGGCTTAAAATTTTTCTCTCTTAAACGCAAAGCTACTTTTTCAAAAGCCTTCATTAGTTTAAATAGAGTAACCGTTTGTATTTCCGTGCCCTCTCCTGCTTCTTCACCTATGATGGTAAGTTCTTTTTGCAAGTTGCCACGCTTTATCATAAGCATGCGCACGGCTTCCATTTCAGCCATTTGTGCAGAGGCTTCTTTAAACTTTTTGTATTCCAGTATTTTGTCTATCAATTCTTGGCGAGGATCTATTTCATTGCCTTGTGCATCTATTTCTTTGCGTGGCAAAAGCATTTTTGCTTTTATGCGCATGAGTGTGCTGATGAATAAAATAAATTCGCTACCGAGTTCTATATTTAATTTTTCGCTTGCGTGAATATGATCCAAAAATTCGTTGGTAATTTTTGTAATGGGAATATTGTAAATATCCAACTCATCTCTTTCTATAAAAAAAAGCAACAGGTCAAAAGGACCTTCAAATTCGTCTAATTTTATTTGGTATGATTCGATGGCAGCCACGGTAATAATATTTTTATAAAAAGCATCCCGACAGCACAGCTGTAGGGATGCAAATGTATTAATTTATTAAGTTGTTAGGAAATCTAGTTATTATTCCTTTAAAATTACAGCGTATTTGCCAAAACCGATAAGGTCTTTTGTGAACTTCAATAAATAGAAAAGTTTAAATAAGACCTTATAGGTTTGTGAACGCAGCACAACTTTCAACTTTTACAACTTATAATTTAACCCTAAACCAAGTGCATGTTGTATTTGCATACCACTTGCTTCATTGTCATTATAACGAGCATTTAATAAAAGTGTAGCACCAATATATTTATTTACGGTAAACGTAAACAAGTTGTTTATATCAAAAACGATATTCCCCGGATTTTTTAAATAGTTAGAATATAAGGTAGTCGTTGATTTATAGTTAATACCCTTAGCTAAATCGTAGTTAACATTGGCTTGTACAAATGCACCTAAGCCAAAAGAGGCTACTTTGCCAGAATCAACACCAAAAGCTTTTACATTCTTTAAGCTGCTTTTTAATTTTGTAGTTACCTCGGCCATTAATGGAGACATTAATACAGAGAAATGCGCATTTGGCTTGTATAAAATACCAGGACCAAATTTAATAAAACCCGGTGTCATAAAGGCATTTTCAAATTGAGATTCCAATCCAAAGTAACCAGCATAGCTCCAACTTTTACGAAACTCCTTACCATAAATAGAGTTGAAGTTTAAATAGTCATCATTTTTTAAAAATGCATCGCCAGTTGATGTAGTTTTAGCTACACCATATCTCCCTCTAAAAGAGTTTAACCAATTTGTTTTACCTTTTTTTCTGTCAAAATTGTAGTCAACAATTCCTTTTATACCAATAAAAGATAATTCACCTCCGTTGGCTTTGTTCCACTCATTATTTATACCAGCTTGGTTAGCAGAAAGATTGAAAGTTCCGCCCTTCGTCCAGCCTTCTTTCATATCAGCTTTGTTGGTTGTAAGCTTTCCCGCTGCTGCATCGGCCGCTTTTTTAGCTTCTGCAGATGTTTGTGCTTGTAATGAATTAGCTGCAAATAGGGTAGCAGCAAGTAATAAGATTTTTGTTTTCATGTGTAGTCTTTTAGGTTAAAATGTTGTTGTAGTTTTATTTAAGACTATTTTTTTGCTAAAAAAGTTACCTCCAAAACAAAAAAAATGCAGCAAATGTTAAATTTGCTGCATTTTTTTATTTGATTGTGATTATTACTTTCTTAAAGCATCACGTATTTCTGTAAGCAAAGTAATGTCTGCTGGGGGTGCAGCAGCTGGTTCTTCTGCTTTTGCTTTTTTCATTTTGTTAATAGCCTTTAATGCCATAAAAACAACAAGGGCAATTAAAATAAAGTTTACTACAGCAGAAATAAAGTTACCATGAGCAAATACAGGTCCTAGTTTTTGAGCATCAGCAAGTGATGTTGTACCAGTTGCAGCTGCAGCCTTCGTAGCATCACTTAAACCGATATACATGTTACTGAAATCCTTACCAGAAACCATACCTATTAAAGGTAAAACCATTCCATCGATGAATGCGGTAATTACTTTACCAATAGCAGCACCCATAACAACAGCTGCTGCTAGATCTACTAAGCTACCACCGGCAGCAAATTCTTTAAATTCTTTAATGAATCCCATAATTTTAAGTTTTTGAGGGTTTTAAATTTGATTATAAAGACAAATTAAACAAAATTTTGTTAAAAAATTAGTTTTCAATCATTTTTTATCCCTCACCTTTGCACAAAATATTAAGATGTGGGTAGTAATAGAGTAACAAATTGGTTCATTTTTATTGTTCTTTCAATTATTTGGGGTAGTAGTTTTATATTAATGATGAAGGGTTTAGTAAGCTTAAATGCTTACCAAGTAGCCTCTTTACGTATTATATTTTCTGGTGTGGTGTTGTTGCCAGTAGCCATTAGGCATATTGGCTCTGTACCCAAAAGTAAACTTTGGGTCATTTTTTTGTCTGGCGTACAAGGAAGTCTTATACCAGCCTATTTATTTTGCTTGGCAGAAACAAAAATAGATAGCTCCCTTGCAGGGTCGCTCAATGCGCTTACACCAGTATTTGTACTTATTATGGGTACTTTATTTTTTCAAACACGTGTAGCTGGTAATAAAATATTGGGCATTTGTATATCTTTTGCAGGCAGTGTATTGTTGTTTTTTGCTCAACCATTTAGTAGCCACGCTGGCGGTAGTGTTTTTTACACATTATTGGTTATTGTAGCTACCATGCTCTATGGCTTAAATGTAAATATGGTAGGTAAATATTTAAAAGGCATTCCATCTTTGCATATAGCTGCCATTGCATTATCACTAAGTGCTATTCCAGCATTAATTGTATTGTGTTTTACTGGTTATTTTAGTCAAGATATTTTTAGCAAACCCATGCTTATTGCAACTGGATATACATTTATACTAGGTGTATTTGGCACAGCCTTGGCTTCCATATTTTTTTATGTACTAATGAAAAGAGCGGGAATGGTTTTTGCTTCTATGGTTACGTATGCCATACCTGCTGTAGCTATTATGTGGGCTATTTTAGACAATCATAAGGCCATCATTTTTTCTGGCAATGTACCTTTAGGGGAAGTGATGACCATTATATTTTATGCTTGGTGGAAACAATTTGCTTGCCTCATCGTTATTCTATTTGGTGTATATATGGCCAATAGAACGCAGAGAGATGATGCTTAATATTTTTTTAAGAACGAGCTATTTCATCAATATACGCCTACTTTACTTCTTGCATATCCACCAACCGCTTATAAAAACCTTCCTGCGCTATCAGGCCATTGTGAGTACCACGCTCTACAATCTCTCCTTTTTTAAGTACCAATATTTCGTCTGCATGTTTTATGGTACTAAGCCTGTGGGCTATTACTACCGAGGTCCTGTTTTCCATTAAATTATTGATGGCGTCTTGCACCAAGCGTTCGCTTTCAGTATCAAGAGATGAAGTAGCTTCATCTAAAATTAAGATTGGTGGATTTTTTAGAACCGCTCTTGCAATGGTAAGTCTTTGTCTTTCGCCACCGCTCAGTTTGCTTCCTCTATCGCCAATATTGGTATCATAGCCTTGTTCTTTTTTTTCAATAAACATATGTGCGTTGGCAATTTTTGCTGCATCTATAATCTCCTCTCTATTGCAATTTTCCATACCCAATGCAATGTTGTTTGCAATACTGTCATTAAATAAAATGGGCTCTTGCGTTACAATACTCATCAAGCTACGCAATGAAAATAAGGAGTAGTCTTTTATATTCACCCCATCTACCAATATCTCTCCGCCACTTGCATCATGAAAGCGTGGTATCAAATCTGCCAAGGTAGATTTACCTGCGCCACTGCTGCCCACTAGTGCAATGGTTTTACCTTTCTGTACTTTAAAGCTAATGTCTTTTAAAATCATGGCATCATCGTAATAAAAACTTACATTTTTAAACTCAATGCTTTCCTTAAAACTTTCAATTTTTATACCATTCACATTTTCATCTACTGTAATTGGTGCATCTAATACCTGTTGTATCCTTTCAATAGCTGCAGTACCTCTTTGTAAATTACTAAACGCTCCAGATATACTTTTTGCTGGGTCAATGATGTTCCAAAACATAGCCATATATGATAAAAACATAGCTCCATCTAGTGGAATACTGTGACCAATAACTTTACTTCCCCCATAATACAATATGGTTGTAAACATAAGTACACCCAGCATTTCGCTCATTGGCGATGCAAAGCTTTGGCGAAATCCAATCTTATTAGAAAGCTTTAAAAGTTTATAACTATTATCTGAAAATTTTTTTCGAATGGAATGCTCTACATTAAATGCCTTAATTACCCTCAAACCTCCTAATGTTTCGTCTAAAATTGAAATAGACTCACCACTTTTTTGAGCCACTTCACCCGACGGTCGTTTTAATGATCTACCAAGGCGTCCTATAAAAAAACCCATTATGGGTATAAATAAAAGTATAATCAACGTAAGCTCAACGCTAATTGAAAACAATACAAATAAATTAATAATTATTTGTAAAGGGTCTTTTACCCAACCCTCTAGTGCAGAAAGAACCGAGCCTTCTACTTGACCTACATCGTTGGTCATGCGGCTCATTAAATCTCCTTTTCGCTGCTCTGTAAAGAAACCAATTGGAAGACTGAGTACTTTGTTAAAAATATCTATACGAAACCGAGTAGAAACTTTATTTTTTGCAGGCATCAAACAACGAGATGCCAGATATAAAAATATATTTTTTATAATTATACTAACCACTATTAACAAACATATTAAACCCAAGGCCTCTAACTCTGTTTTACCAGCAATAAAATCGCCAATTTTAGTTCTTAACAACTCAAACAACGAAAGCTTAGAACTTGTACCAACAACAGGTGCCCCAGTATTTACTTTAAATAATATTTGTAAAAAAGGGAAAAGCATAGCCAGCGAAATAATCCCGAATATTATTGATAAAAGCGTGCAAACAATGTAACCCAGTAAGGCTAATTTATAATCTTTTAAATATTTGAAAATGAGTGAATATTTCTTCATGATATAATTAAACGTAATAAAAACCACAAAGTAACTAATTTTACAGCTATTAAAAGTGTAATAATATGTTAGAAGGTAAAAGACAAAAACAAGTGGCGGCTGTGTTGGAGAAAGATTTAAATGAGATTTTTCAACGCAAGGGGCTATCTATGATGGATGGGGGCATGGTTTCTATCGCTTCTGTAAAAATTACACCTGATCTGTTTGATGCCCGCATTTACCTCAGCTTTTTTCAAATAAAAGATAGTGTAGCCACTCTAAATAAGATACAAGAGCAAGCTTGGGAAATAAAAAAAGAATTGACGGCTCGTGTGCGCCACCAATTGCGTAGTATGCCGCAGCTTACTTTTTATATAGATGATACGCTGGATTATGTAGATAAAATGGAAGTGCTTTTTAAAGAAATAAAGAATACGCCACCCATCACTTCACCAAAAACAGAAGCAACACCTGAAGAGCCGAGCGAAGGTTGATGAAACAAAACCTTCAACATTCAACCATTTTCAACAACCTTCAACCATCAACCCTTGTACCTTACCTTTGCATGGCGATATTTTAAAGCAAAAAAAACAGCAAATGCTATCAATATTATTGCGTGGCTATGTGTAAGTATTATTGCTATCGTAACCTGTGCTCAGGTATTAGTGCTTAGTGTTTTTAATGGTTTTGAAGGTTTGGTAAAATCGCTTTACTCCTCTTTTTACAGTGATATACGTGTTACACCTGCTGATGGAAAAACATGTACGCTTACCCTAGCTCAAATTATTGAAATAAAAAAGCAACCTTTTATTGTTGGCGTTTCTATGTTGGCAGAAGAAAATGCTTTGCTAAAAAATGAAGAATCGCAAAAAGTAGTTTCCCTCAAAGGTGTAGATGAAAATTACAAAAAGATAAGTGGTATTGTTTCAAAAATAAGTGATGGTACATTTGACATTGGCAACATTGATACTCCAAAAATAGTGGTAGGATATGGTGTGCAAAATGCCGCATTTATACATGTAAATGGTGCCATGCCCGCTTCTGTAGTTACGATCATTCTTCCTAAAAAAACATTAAGTACAAATGCTGAAGAAGCCATTAGCGAGGGTAATGCAATGGCTGCAGGTGTTTTTGCGATACAGCAAGAAATAGATGAAAAATTTGCCATAACCAATATTGATTTTGTAAAACAACAAATGGGGCTTAGCGCCGATGAATACAGTGCTATAGAAATAAAACTACAACCCAATACAGATGTAGATGCAGCAAAAAAAGATTTGCAAAAATTATTAGGTCCTACATTAAAAGTACAAAACCGGTATGAACAAAATGCCAATTTATACAACACCATGCGTATGGAAAAATGGGTGGTGTATGCAGTGCTTACCCTAATTATTATCATTGCATCTTTTACCATTATAAGTGTACTTACCATGCTTGTATTGGAAAAACAAAAAGACATCAGCATACTCCGTAGTATGGGCACTACTAAAATGGGTATTCAAAAAATATTTTTAGCAGAGGGTTTGTTACTTAGTATTATTGGGGCTGTAACTGGTATTGTGTTGGCGGTAATTATTTGTTTATTGCAAATAAAATTTCACCTTATAAAAATATCTGGCGGTAGTTTTTTAATAGATTATTTTCCTGTAAAAATGATTGTATCTGATTTTTTAATGGTGGGCTCAACTGCACTTGTTATTTCGTTTTTAGCAGCATGGTTTCCTGCACTAAAAGCGGCTAAGAAAGAAATAACCCTAAAATAGTTCTACCTCATTTTTCATTAGTAATACCTTTGCTTTTTCACTTATTACCTTGAAATTAATAAACATACATAAAAACCCGAAGTACAATACCTCGGGTTTTTATGTATGTTTAAAAGATTTTACCATTTTATAAAATCTAATGTTTATAATCTATCACTTTGTTCTAATAATCACCCAAAGTCTCTGGTAATTCTGCCAATGCTTTAGCTAGTTGTTCATCATTAGGTGCAATACCATGCCACTCATGTGTGCCTTCCATAAAGGAAACCCCTTTACCCATAATGGATTTCATCAAGATTAATACCGGTTTACCTTTTCCTGTTTTAGCCTTTGCTTCTGCCAATCCTGCTACTACCGAGTCCATATCGTTTCCGTCCATTTCCATAACATCCCAGTTAAAGGCTTCAAATTTAGCATGTAAGCTTCCTAGATTCATCACTTTATCGGTAGACCCATCTATTTGTTGGCCATTTACATCTATTGTTGCTATTAAATTATCTACATGTTTGCTACCTGCAAACATAATAGCTTCCCAGTTTTGCCCTTCTTCCAACTCCCCATCGCCTAATAAAACATATACTAGCTGCTCATCTTTGTTCAATTTTTTTGCAGATGCAGCGCCAATAGCCACACTCATGCCTTGCCCAAGCGAACCACTTGCCACACGTACACCTGGTAAATGCTCGTGCGTAGTTGGATGCCCTTGCAGCCTAGTATTTAGCTTACGAAAAGTAGCCAACTCCGCCGTAGGAAAATAACCACTCCGTGCCAATACGCTATAAAATACTGGTGAAATATGTCCATTACTCAAGAAAAAAAGGTCTTCACCTTTGCCATCCATTGTAAAATTATTGTCATGTTTCATTGTATTAAAATATATGGCTGTAAGAAAATCGGCACAGCCTAAAGAGCCTCCAGGGTGCCCACTTTGCACACCATGCACCATTCTCACTATGTCTCTCCTAACCTGCGAAGCAATATCAGTAAGCTTATTCATGTTTTTTGTTGTTTATGGGTTATCATTCAATTAAAATGCAAACGTACTTTAAATCTGTACATCTTTGTTTTAAAACCTATTTATTTATTTATTTTTGCAATAATAAGTAGTATAACAATTCGTTATGCTGCTAAAATGTAGCTTTTCTCATTATTTTTTTATGAATATTAAACTATAATGGTATAAAATAGTGCATTGTACAAACATATTTTATACTTTTGTAGCAATACGGGTTTCAACGTTTTTTATGCAATATATAATACTTAGTGCGATACTTGCTTTTGTTATTACCTTTTTTGCTATACCAGTAATAATAGAGATAGCCAAAAGCAAAAAATTGTTTGACGAGCCAGATGAACGAAAAGTTCATAAAGCTGTTATTCCTACACTTGGAGGATTGGGCATTTTTGCGGGGTTTATTATTGCATTATTAATGTGTGTTCCAGAAGTAGCACCAGATGCAAACAAACTCAAATATTTTGCAGCATCAGCCATTGTTATATTCTTTCTAGGGGTAAAAGATGATATTGTCATTTTATCTGCCAGCAAAAAATTTATTGGCCAATTAATAGCGGCTGGTATTATTATGCGTTTTGGTAATGTTTACATAAACGATATGCATGGTTTCTTGGGTATTCATGCCATTCCGCATTTTGCGAGTATTTTTCTTACCATTTTTGCCATTATAGTTATTACTAATTCATTTAACCTTATAGATGGTGTTGATGGACTAGCAGGATCTCTTGGATTAATAACAACCATTATTTTTGGCTCCTACTTTTATTTTGCAAATCCTGAAGGAAATTTCTCCACATATGCAGTAATGGCTTTCTCCTTATCCGGAGCAATTGTGGCATTTCTTATTTATAATTTTTCTCCTGCAAAAATATTTATGGGAGATACTGGTTCTCTGTTAATTGGTATTGTAAATTCTATTTTAGTTATTAAATTTATAAATGTAGCAGGCTCTGCAACCAACAATGCTTTTAGTTTTGAAGCTTCGCCTGCCATTGGTTTTGCTGTATTAATGATTCCTTTATTTGATACCATGAGGGTTTTTGGTTTACGCATCTTAGATAGGCGTTCTCCATTTAGTCCTGATAGAATACATGTTCATCATTATTTATTAGATCTTGGATTTTCTCACAAAAAAATAACCTTTACTTGCGTAGGTGCTACCATTATATTTGTAGCTACTGCATTTTTATTAAGAAAACTTGATACAACGATTCTGATAGTAGTATTGTTAGCAATGGCTTTTGCCTTTACTGGAATTATTTACTATCGCCGACAAAAAATAAAACAACCATTAAAAAAAGTGGTGGAAGAGTCAGAAATTCGTACATCTCACAAGATTTATGGTTTTGCACCAGAGCCTGCTCAAGTTGATTAGAACAATTTTATTATAAATTATTAAAAAATCTGGTTGTAAAACATCAGATTTTTTTAGCTTTGCACCCAATTTAACATTATATGCAAGAAGATCTAAATATTATTATTGAGGAGGCTAAAACCACTATGGCTAAAGCCATAAATCATTTGGAAGCAGAATTGGTGAAGATTAGGGCAGGCAAAGCCAATCCAGTAATGCTTGATGGTATAGTAGCAGATTATTATGGTAGCCCTACCCCTATAAGCCAAATAGCCAATATAACAACGCTTGATGCACGTACTATTTCCGTACAACCTTGGGAAAAAAACATGCTTCATGTAATTGAGAGAGCTATAATAGCAGCTAACATAGGAATCAATCCACAAAATGATGGCAATATCATCCGTTTATTTTTACCACCACTTACAGAAGAGCGTCGTAGAGAATTGGTAAAAAAATGTGGTGGAGAGGGCGAGCACGCAAAAGTTTCTATACGCAACATACGTAGAGATGCAATAGAACAAATAAAAAAATTACAAAAAGATGGTGCTAGCGAAGATGAGTGCAAAGATGCAGAAGCTGAAGCCCAAACAGCTACTGACAAATTTATTTCGTTGGTAGAAAAACATTTGGCAGCTAAAGAAATAGAAATAATGGCGATATAATTAGATTTTAGACTTTTAGATGTAAGATATTGGATAATGAATTTATTATTTACTTCAAATTCATTATGTGTTTTCAAATTGTTACAGACTTTAAAACTCGCAACTTATAACCATATAACCCGTAACTCAAACACATGCAATCCGCACGAGAAACATGGTTTTTATTACTTTCCATTCCTTTTTACACTATACTTATTGGTGCTGAAATTCTCGTGAGCAATTGGGGAGGTAAAAAATTTTATACTGTAAAAGATGTTTTTCAAAATATTCTTTTAACCATCATGAATGCGGGGTTAGACTTATTATTGAGAACTGTTTTTGTAGTTGCAGTATTGGGTTGGAGTTACAGCCATCATTTTTTTAAAATAGATAACCTGTATATTTATTGGGCGTTGCTTTTTGTACTTGAAGATTTTGCATTTTACATAGAGCATAGGGTAGATCATTATTGCAGGCTATTTTGGGCTGTGCACCTTACACATCATTCATCTGAAGAATTTAATTTGAGTACGGGTTTTCGTTCCTCGGTTTTTCAACCTGTGTATCGGTTTGTTTATTTTATTCCCATTACACTTTTAGGGTTTGAGCCAATAGACATTTTATTTATGTACTCAGTTACACAAACTTACGGCATCATTGTACACACACGCTATGTACAAAAAATGCCAAAGCTTATCGAAGCTATTTTTGTAACGCCAGCACATCATAGAGTACACCATGCAAGCAATATTCGCTACCTCGATAAAAATATGGGTATGTGTCTAATTATTTGGGACCGAATGTTTGGCACTTTTCAAGATGAGTTGCCAGAAGAGCCTGTAGTATACGGTCTTACGAAGCCTTTAGAAAATCCAGATAACGCATTAAATCATGTTGTACACGAGTGGAAAAACATGTACAAAGACATGAAAAGAAATCTTCCATTTTCTACCAAAATAAAATATTTATTAATGCCTCCAGGATGGAGCCACGATGGTAGCACAAAAACAGCCGTACAACTGCGAAAAGAATTAAACGAAACCATTTCATAATTTTTTTATAGATAAAGAAATACCTGTAGATAGCATTGATTGCAATGTAAGCAACGTTTATATGTGCGGGCATTTCATTATAATCCCTTTACTTATGCAAAAATCAATTTTCTATTTATACAATAGATTGTCAATATTTTTTAGCTAGCTTATTTTTATTTAATTTTATCGCATGCAAATTATAGCTGTACACACTTCTTTAGATATTGATGATTTCTTAAAACTACCATTAAGCATTTATAAAAATGATCCCAATTGGATACAACCACTTGATAAAGACGTACAAGATGTTTTTGATGAGAAAAAAAATAAATCATTTAGACATGGTAAAATACAACGTTGGATTTTAAAAAATGACAATGGCAAATGTATTGGTCGCATAGCCGCATTTACGAATACAAAATATAAAAACAAAGGAGATGATATGCCTGTTGGTTGCATGGGTTTTTTTGAATGCATCCATGATAAACAAGCTGCCACATTATTATTAGATACTGCAAAAAATTGGTTGCAGCAAGAAGGTATGCAGGCCATGGATGGGCCAGTAAATTTTGGCGAAAGAGATAAATTTTGGGGGCTAGTTACCAAAGGTTTTATGGAGCCTTTGTATGGCATGAATTACAATCCACCATACTATGTTTCCTTGCTAGAAGACTATGGTTTTAAAGTATTCTTTGAGCAGGTTTGTTTTGGCATGAAATCAAAAAAGCCTTTGGATAAAAAAATTTGGGAGAGACATGATGAAATAGCAAGAAATGAAAAGTTTTCTTCTTCACATCTTCATAAAAAAAATATGGAAACATATGCCAAAGATTTTGCAATTGTTTACAACAAAGCATGGGCTGGGCATGGTGGCTTAAAGCAATTAACAGAGGAGCAGGTGCTAATCATGTTTAAAAAAATGAAACCTATAATGGATGAAAAAATAATTTGGTATGCCTATTATGATAAGGAACCCGTGGCTATTTTTATAAACTTACCAGACCTTAACCAATGGTTTAAACATTTACACGGTAAATTTGGATTATTGCAAAAACTAAAATTTCTTTGGGTAAAAAAATTTACAAAAAATAAAAAATTTACGGGCTTAGTATTTGGAGTAGTACCTGAGTGGCAAGGTAAGGGAGTAGATGGCTATATAATTGGCGAATCAGCCAAATATATTCAATCAGCTGCTTGCCCGTACGAAGATTATGAAATGCAATGGATTGGCGATTTCAACCCAAAAATGTTAAACGTAGCAAGTAGTCTTGGTGATGTACAAAGAAGTAGAAATTTATGTACGTACAGATATTTGTTTGACAGAACCAAAGAATTTATAAAACATCCAATCTTGTAGGTATATGATAAGTTGTATATACATGTATCAATTGTATTATATACATTTCTTGGTAAATTGTTTTCTCAAAAGACCCATATCTACATTTGCCAATACCACTTACAATATTTAGATTTGCTTAAATAGCATTAGGAATTTCATCCGCTAGAAAAGGAATAAAAAGTATTATGGAAAAAGTAGAAAAATTTATCGTTTCCGCTAGAAAATATAGACCACAGAACTTTAGTACGGTGGTGGGGCAGGCGCATATTACCACTACTTTAAAAAATGCCATTAGCAATAACCAACTGGCGCATGCTTTTTTATTTTGTGGTCCACGTGGTGTAGGCAAAACTACCTGCGCAAGAATATTGGCAAAAACCATCAATTGCGAAACCAAAACAGCAGATGGAGAAGCTTGCAACACTTGTAACAGTTGTGTATCTTTCGACAATGGCTCATCTATGAACATACATGAGCTTGATGCTGCTAGTAACAATTCGGTAGATGATATACGTTCTCTGGTAGAGCAAGTACGTTTTGCGCCCCAAGCTGGAGATTACAAAGTGTATATTGTAGATGAGGTGCACATGCTTAGCGCATCCGCCTTTAACGCATTTTTAAAAACGCTGGAAGAACCTCCTCCCTATGCTATTTTTATTTTAGCCACTACAGAAAAGCATAAAATTCTACCAACAATACTTAGTCGTTGTCAAATTTTTGATTTTAAAAGAATAACTACCAACGATACGGTAACGCATCTCAAAGAAATTTGTGACAAAGAACACATCACCGCAGAAAATGCAGCACTACATGTAATAGCCCAAAAGAGTGAAGGTTGCATGAGAGATTCATTAAGTATTCTCGATAAAATTGTAAGTTTTACAGGTGGTAATCTTACTTATTCAAATACTCTGGAACATTTAAATATTTTAGATGAAGATTATTTTTTTAAACTGTTACAATTTGCCATTGAGCAAAAACTAAGTGACGCTTTATTGTTGTTTGATGATATAAATCAAAAAGGTTTTGAAGGAGATACTTTGCTTGAAGGTCTTACAGAGTTTTTAAGAAATTTATTGGTAAGTAAAGATACACGTGCGGCTATTTTGTTAGAGGTAGCAGAAGATTTTAGAGATAAATATTTGCAAGCCGCTAACGACTTGTCAGCAGGCTGGATAATAGCTGCTCTTAATACCATGCACGAAGCTAGTATGGATTACAAGCAGGCACGCAATAAAAGGTTGTGTGTAGAAATGGCGCTTATTAAACTTTGCTATCTAAACCAAGCAGTAGAAATAGCTATTGGAAATGCAGATGGCATTGTAAAAAAAAAATTAGTTGATACGGCAAAACCAGTTTCTTTTAAAAACCTTTCGTTCATTAAAATAAAAGAAGAAAAGGCAATTTCTATTCCAATAAAAAAAGAAATTATACAACCTGCAACCCTTCTTATTGAAAAAGAAAAAATAGTTGAAAAAAATGCCATTTTGCAAACGATACCTGAGCCAAGGGTTACTGGTTTTGGTATGCTAAGCAAAATGAAGGCGCAAATAATTGAAGAAAATAGAAAAGAAGTAAATGCCTTGCCCCTTACCCTTGAAAATTTAAAAATAGCTTGGTTTATATATATCGAAAAAATAGAAGCCGAAAAAAAACATCCAACCGTTACACAATTTAAGGCCGCAGAACTTAGAATAGATGATGAAAATAATTTTACCATCATTACAGAAGGAAAAGTACAGCAAAAATTTATTGAAAACGAACGCTCTGGTTTAATAAATTTCTTACAAAAATATTTCAGCAATAAATTGTTGAAATATAGTATGGAAATAATGGAGCAAGAAACTGGGGAAATTGATGAAACCAAATCCTTAACAAGTAAACAACAATACCAATTACTAATAGAAAAATATCCACTTATAAAGGAGTTGAAAGATAGATTAAGATTAGAGCTGGATTACTGATTAGTTTTTTAACATAGCTAACAAAAAAATGGTTTAAGTGATAGTAGTCTATTACTTAAACCAAATAAATTAATCTATTTTTAGAGTAGCGAAAATTTCATAAAGGTTTTATTAAATTATCTGAACGATCTTAACGAAGTTAATGGATATCGTAACCCAGAATAACCCATCATGTCCACTTTTATTGTACCAACAGATATTGGGCTTTCTACACGTAGTAATAAATGGTTGGGATCGTCGCTTACCCAAGCGGTCATTTTTTCACCGCCTTCAAAAATAGTTCCTTTTATAAGTAAGGGTTTAAATTTAATGGCATTAAATTTTCCATATTGTGTTTTTACTTTTTCTTTACCCATGTAGCGTATGTACAAATGATAAATTTCATCATCTAAAAACATATCGAAAGGGATTTTATCACCTACTTTATAATTATCCCACTTTATATTTCTTGCATAATAAATAGCACTCACCACATCGTGCATACAATCTGTAATTTTAAACACCCCATTGGTACTTACGGCTGTATTAGCCGATTGATTAAAGGTTACATTATTATAAATTTTATACCCTCCTTCGTTTACATTTCTTAAAAATTTATATGGAGAAAGCGTTGCCGTATCAATAAAACTTTCGTACCTATCTCTTACCTGAAAAAACTTATCGAAGAAAGGATAGGTTTTACCATCGCCAACACAATGATAAACTGGCTTTCCATTAAACCGTTCTAATGTAGTGGTAAATGTAGCTTCACCAGCACCTACATACGCCCCCATGGCATTGTAAAACACTTTCATTACTACTTTTTCTCCGCTTTGAAAAGTCGTATTTTTTATACCACAAAATTCTGATTTTTGTGCATATAAAAATACTGCACTGCATAAGATAAGGACGGTGAGGAAAACTCGTTTTGTAAAATTTATCATTTCTCTTTTAAAATTTTTATACTTAAAATTAGCAAGCTACCTACAATTGCTGGCACTACTAAATTGATTATCCATATACCCAAAGACGCTGCTTGTATGCCTATTAAATTATTACTATATACTTGCAATATTTCTAAGCTTGCAGCTGCACGTATGGGCAACTCTGTAAAACCAATTGTTGGTGCCATGGCCATTACCAAGTAAAAAATAGTAAGTAGCCAATAGCATGTAAAGAAACTTATTTGTACTTGCATTGCCTGCAAAAACAAAATGTACTGCAAAATAAATACTGTGTATCGTAAAAATGATAAAAATAAAATTCTTAACAATTGTTTACGTGAAAACGTATTTAACAATATTATATGTGATACGAATTTTTTAGGGTATGATATTCTACTTAAAAAATTTACAAACAAGCTTACACGAAGATAAATAAGTAACAAAAAAATAGCCGCACAAGTACTTACTGCTAATAATACTTCTGCTGTATATGCAGGAAAAAATGTAAAAAGCTGTGTATTGTTGCTGAAAAATTTTACATACAATAATCCAGCTGTGCCCATCAATATTGTTACAAACAGTTGGCTAATACTCCCTAAAATGGTTAGAGGTATGGCGTCTAAACGATTTTCTTCTTTTACATATAATATTCTTCCCCCATACTCTCCTACTCTATTTGGTGTAAGCATGGTAATACTACAACCTGCCAATACACTTCTAAATGCTGTAATAAAAGAAAAATTCTCTAAGGGTTTTATTAATATTTGCCATTTGCGGGCTTCAATACCCCAATTTACAAACACAAGCAAGCATGCTAGCCACAATGCAGGCGTGTGAAGGCTTTGTTTTATTTGTAACCAGCGGTTAGCAAGGTCGGGTTGCTGTGCTATTTGCCTATACAAACTCCATGAGAGAATGATAAAGATAAGTGGCCCTAAAAACCAGTTGAATAATATTTTAATACTTTTGCGCAGATAGTAATTTTGGTAAAAATAACAACCGTATTGCAAAAGACAACAAAAATAATTTTAGGCATAGACCCAGGCACCATTATAATGGGTTATGGACTCATTGCTGTAAGACAAAAAACAATCTCCCTAGTAGATATGGGGGTGCTAAAATTATCTTCTAAACAAGATGCTTATGAACGGCTGCAAAGTATTCATCAAAAGGTAGTAGAGCTTATAAGAGACCACAAACCTACCAGCTTTGCCATAGAGGCTCCATTCTTTGGCAAAAACGTGCAAAGTATGTTGAAGCTAGGTAGGGCACAAGGTGTGGCCATTGCAGCAGCCATGCAAGCTGGTTTGAATGTAACGGAGTATTCTCCAAAAAAAGTAAAACAATCCGTTACAGGAAATGGCAATGCCGATAAATTACAAGTACTAAAAATGCTGGAAACCATTTTAAAATTTGAAGCAGAACAAAAAACGTATGATGCATCAGATGCATTGGCAGTAGCCGTTTGCCATTACTATCAAGATAGCAATGTATTGGTAGGAGCAAGTGGAAAAAATGATTGGAAAAGTTTTATTGCGAAAAATCCAGAAAGGGTGAAGCTGAAATAAAATGATGTACTATTGAATTATATGATCTATTTGGCTTTCCATTTTCATTAATACATCTACCATTTCTTTGTTAAGCATGCTATTGCCATCTCCACCTACATTTTGTGTAGCATACCAAATAATAACCATGGCAATATAGTCTTGCATATCCTTGCCTGCAAACTGTTCTTTAAATTCAAATATTTTATCGTTTATCATTTTTACTGTTTTACGAATAATTTCTTCATCATTTACAGCAGTTTTTATACGATAGGTTCTATCTGCAATTACAATATTTATAGGAATTAATTCACTCATTATACACTCGATTTATGGCTAAGTAAAGAAATACACTTATCAATATTTTTTATGTAACCATTTATTTTTTGCTCTAGTTGTTTTTTTTCTATTTCATCCATTTTGTCAATAGATGCTTTTAAAATCAATTGCTCTTGACGTAGATTTTCTATGCCTTCTTTTTGTTGTACAACTGTTTGTTGTAAGTTACCAATAAGCTTTTGTTGCTGCTCATTTTCATGTAGCAACTTGCTATGCAGCCCCAATAAAAGTTGGAGCTTGGCATTTACTTGTTTTATATGTTCTTTTATTTCTGCCAAGGTTTATTTTCTTACACTTGCGTTTAGTTGTGTTTCAAGAGATGTTATTATTTTATTCATCATCCCCTCTGTATCTCCATCTTCCAGTGTTTTTGTATCATCACTAAATGTAAAGTTTACCGCCATCGATTTTTTATCCTTTCCAAGTTTTTCGCTTTCAAAAATATCAAACAATTTTATAGCTTTAAGCGATTGTATTTTATTAGCCTTTATATTTTTTTCTATATCTGAGTATGCGATACTTTTATCTACAATTAGCGCCAAATCTCTTTGTACAGTAGGAAATTTAGAAATTCCTTTGTATGTAATATTTACTTTTTGGTGTAAAACCAATACTTCATCCCATAAAACATCTGCAAACAACACCGGCTCTTTTATGCCAAATTGTTTCAATGTTTTTGGATGAATACTTCCTACTTTGCCAATTACAATATTGTTTGCTTTTATGATTATGCCATAATCCAAATGTTCGTCTGCAGTTATTTCTATATTGATATTTTTTATGCCGGCATTGGCTAATATTTTTTCACACAAACCTTTTAAATAATAAAAATCTGCCTTAGCGTCTTTTTGTTGCCACCCACCTTCTACCACCGTACCACTTGTATAAATGGCTAAATGAATTTTTTCTTCGTAGTGGCCTAGGCCTGTTGTATGATATGTTTTACCAAATTCATACAACTTTAAATCTGTATTTTTTCTGTTGATGTTGTATGCAATAACTTCTAAGCCCGTTTGCAAAAGTGATGGACGCATCACATCTAAATTTGCACTAAGGCTATTCATCATTTTTACGGTATTGTCCAAAGTAGCTTCGTTGTAATATTTACTATCGGTAATACTATTGGTAAATATTTCGCTAAAACCATTGCTAGTAAGGTAATTCGCCGTTTTGTCTACTAATGCTGCGCTTCCGTTATCATTATCTGCCGAAGGTGCTATAGAAATGGTATTTGGTATTTCCACGTTATCTAACCCATCTATACGCATTATTTCTTCTACAATATCTGCAGGAATAGCAATATCGGTTTTACTAAAAGGCACATTTACAAAAATTTCGTCCACCCCTTCTTTTTGTATTTCAAAACCAAGTGCAGTCAAAATATTTTTGATCGTATCTGCATGATAATTTTTACCACTTAGTTTTTTAAGGTAATGATATTTTAATGCTACCGAAGTTTTTTCAGCAGGAGTAGGATATACATCAATCACATCGCTGCTTATTTCGCCGCCTGCTATTTCTTTTATCATGAGTGCTGCACGTTTCAATACATTTACCGTATTACTTATATCCACCCCTTTTTCAAAACGGGTTGCAGCATCTGTTCTAAGCCCATGTTTTATAGATGTTTTACGAACAGCTTCATTGTTAAACCATGCACTTTCCAAGAATATATGTACCGTATCATTTGTTACCCCACTTTCTGCCCCACCATACACACCTGCCATACACATATTTTCTTCGCTGTTTGCAATCATCAAATCTTCTGCAAATAATTTTCTGTCTTTATCATCCAACGTTTTAAAAATAACACCTGCTGCTGCATTTTTTACAACAATGCTATTGCCTTTTATTTTTGCTGCATCAAATGCGTGCAATGGCTGCCCTGTTTCGTGCAAAATAAAATTGGTTATATCTACAATATTGTTGATAGAACGTAGCCCAATTGCTTTCAATTTATTTTGGAACCAAGTAGGGCTTTCGCCAACTTTAATATTGCTTATACTTACACCTGCATAACGTTTGCAAGCATCGTTGTTTTCTATTTTTACATCAATAACCAAATCGTTGTTATCGGCTTTAAAACCATTTTTAAAAGGTAATACAGCACGAAGTTCTTTTTTATCGTGGTGCCACAGATACGCACATACATCACGGGCTACACCAAGGTGGCTCATGGCGTCCATGCGGTTGGGCGTAAGTCCGATTTCAAAAATATAATCGGTATATGTTTCAAAAAGTTCGGTGGCTTTTGTTCCAGGTATTTTGTCTGCATCCAAAACCATAATACCGTCATGGCTTTCACCCAATCCAATTTCATCTTCGGCACATATCATCCCAAAACTTTCTACACCACGTATTTTAGCTTTCTTTATTTGAAAAGGCTCGCCAATAGATGGATACAACATAGTACCAACCATAGCTACAATTACCTTTTGCCCAACAGCCACATTGCTTGCACCACACACAATTTGCGATGGTTCTGCTGCGCCAATATTTACGGTAGTTATTTTTAGTTTATCTGCATCAGGGTGTTTTTCGCAAGTAAGTACTTCGCCCACTACAATACCTTCTAGCCCACCTTTTAAAGATTCGTATTTGTGAAGACTCTCCACTTCAAGCCCAATTGATGTCAATATTTTGCTCAATCGCTCTGTATCAATTGTTACAGGTAGATATTCACTTAGCCAGTTGTAAGAAATAATCATTTGTCGTATAAAAAGTTAAGTTGCGAAGATAAGAAATTTGAGGTGGGTGGAAAAGTTGGCTTTTCAAATATTTCTATTAATAAAAAAGCCATCTAAAAAGATGGCCAAAGTAATTTACTATATTTCATTATGCAAGAATTATATCTCTTTTATATTCAAAAAAGCCACTTAAACCTAAGTCTTCGTTTAAATCAGGCCAATAAATTCCATAATGCCCAATTTCGAAATTGTTTCTTTGCTCCGTGGTAGCGTTTAGTAAAACCGGAAACCAAGAAAGAGGATTACCAACAATATGCCCTACGTCGGTTTTAATAAAAATATAATCATTATCAAACCATACTTTTTCTATTTTCATTTTAATAAGTTTTAAGTTATTTATCAAAAACTTCTTTCCATCTTTTAATTATTTCTTCTTTTCTTTCTTCCACTAATGCCTCGGCAAGCACCAAATCTTTTGGCTTTATGCCCTTACTTTCTATTAATCTAACAACTTCTACTTCAAATCTTGCTTCTCCATCAGCATTTTTTACATGAATATGAATTGGCAAATGGTCATTCATGTAAAAGAAAAACCGCATTCCAAACATTCTAAATAGTTCTGGCATTTATACAATTTTTGTAAATTAAAGGTACAAAATTTACTTGGAACTAATTATTCCCATTATTACGGATTTTATTCAATTTCCCTCCCTTTATTTTCCTTCAAAAAAACATTTCAACGTGTAAAAAAAGAAAAATAAGGAACGCAATTTTGTTAATAAATAGCTTCAATTACAAATAAACATTGAAACCTTGATGTTAATTATTTTGTGAATAAGGTAAATAAAGCTGTGTATAAACTACCTTTACATGTGAATGAGGGGTTAATAAATATAAAAAAACAGTTAATAACAGCCAAATGTTAATTTAATATTATCGAATTGTTTTTTGCAATTATTTATCTTCGTCGCCTTGCGGGAAAATACGTGGTAATTTTTCGCAGAGCCCAAAACAAATTAACAATCAAGCATAGGAACAATTTATAATGGAGTTAAAAAATTTTAATAAAGACAAAGTAAGGCGCAAACCAATTTTAGAGAACAGTAGCTTGATGTTTGGTAAAATACCACCACAGGCAAAAGATTTAGAAGAAGCCATTTTAGGAGCAATCATGCTAGAGAAAGCTGCTTTTGATACTGTAGTAGAGATTTTAAAACCAGAGTGTTTTTATGTAGAAGCACATCAAAAAATATACAAAGCCATGCAAGGCTTGGCAATAAAAAGTTTGCCAATAGATTTGCTTACGGTGGTAGAAGAATTGAAATTTAGAGAAGAGCTAGATTTTGTGGGCGGACCGTATGCCGTAACCAAATTAACCAATGCAGTTGTTTCATCCGCCAATATTGAAGCACATGCTCGTATCGTTTTACAAAAATTTATACAAAGAGAACTCATAAGAATTAGCGGCGAAATAATTGGTGAGGCTTATGAAGACAGCACCGATGTATTTGACATGTTGGATTTGGCAGAAACAAAACTGTTTGAAATAACCAACAATCACCTTCGAAAAAACTTTGATGATATAGAAACGGTGTTGGTAAAAACCATTAATCGTATTGAAGAAATGCGCAATCGTCAAGATGAAATGACGGGCGTACCAACAGGTTTTCCTTCACTCGATAAATTAACTTACGGATGGCAACCAACGGATTTAATTATCCTTGCTGCAAGACCATCGGTAGGTAAAACGGCTTTTGCGCTTAACCTTGCACGCACAGCAGCATTGCATCCTACCAAGCCTACGGCTGTAGGTTTTTTTAGCTTGGAGATGAGTAGTAGCCAATTGGTACAAAGAATACTAAGTGCCGAAAGTGAAATATGGTTAGAAAAAATAGCTAGAGGAAAATTGGAAGAGCATGAAATGAAGCAATTGTATAAAAAGGGAATTGATAAATTAAGCAAAGCCCCCATTTTTATTGACGACTCTGCTGCATTGAATATTTTTGAATTGCGTGCAAAATGTAGGCGTTTAAAAAACAAGCACAACATTGGCATTATCATTATTGACTACCTACAATTAATGAGTGGTAGTGCCGATAGAAATAGCAATAGAGAGCAAGAGATCAGTAAGATATCGAGAGATTTAAAAGGCTTGGCAAAAGAGCTACAAGTGCCTATTATTGCACTTTCGCAGCTTAGTCGTGAGGTGGAGAAAAGAAAAGAAGGTAATAAAATACCGCAGCTAAGTGACCTTAGAGAATCGGGTGCCATAGAGCAAGATGCGGATATGGTAATGTTTTTGTACCGCCCCGATTATTATGACGTAACCACCAATGAAATGGGCGAAAGCAACAAAGGCGAAACCTATGTAAAAATAGCCAAGCACAGAAATGGTAGTTTGGATACGATAAAATTAAAAGCAGAATTGCACATACAACGATTTATAGAAGAAGAAGGCGGTGGAGATTTTAATCCGAACCTCGGTGGTGGCAGTTGGAAACCAGTGCAAGGTGGAGGTGATGATGGCGCAAGCATGTATGTACAAAGAGGTAGTAAAATGAACGATGGACAGTTTGATGATGAAGCACCGTTTTAGTTTTTTGTATTGATATTTTGTTTTAAATTTATGCAAAATTTAGTTTTATGGAAACAGCAATTCAAATAAAAGAAAGAATTTTTAGCAGGATAAATAGCATCAATGATATGGAACAATTAAAAGATATTGAAGATACTTTGTTTCCTACTGATGAATGTGAACTGACTAAGGAAGAAAAAGAAATAGTGGATAGAAGGACAACGAAATATCTTAAAGGAGAAGCTAAGACCCTTTCGTGGGAAGAATTAAAATCTTTTGCAAAAGGACAAAACAGTGCTTATGCGTAAAATTATATTTGATGATGAAATCAAAATTAATTTAAGAGAAGCTTACGAATGGTATGAGAGAAAAAAAGAAGGATTGGGAGATAGTTTTTTAGAAGCATTACAAAAATCTTTAGATGCTATTGCACAAAATCCTAACAATTATTCTTACACAGATGAAAGTAAAAGACGAATAATAATTAGAAAATTCCCCTACAAAATCATTTATCAAGTATTCGAAAATGAAATTTACGTTTCTGCAATTTTTCATTTTAAACAAAACATATAACTTTCTTTATTCTCATAAAACCTGGTAATAATTTTATGAAAACAATTGACGTAATAAAAGACAGATTACTAAAGCATATTGAAAGCGTAGAAAGTCTAGAATTTTTGGAAGTAATAGAGGAAATTGTGTTTCATATATCTAGAGAAAAGGATGATTTTGAACTTTCAGAAAGTGATATAATAGAATTAGAAAGACGAAGAGATGATTACCTTTCAGGAAAAGATAAAGGAATTACTTTTGAAGAGGTGAAAGCTAGAATTTTTGATAAATATGGCTTTTAATATTTTCAAGAAACATTTATTCTTCATGTT
Organism: Ferruginibacter sp.; assembly: GCA_043717975.1. GTDB lineage: Bacteria > Bacteroidota > Bacteroidia > Chitinophagales > Chitinophagaceae > Ferruginibacter. The sequence continues at coordinate 26,410 of JAYSWO010000316.1, forward strand.
TCCTATCAAAACTGAAATTATTTTGAAGTGCCAAAACTAACCATAAAAATAAATGAACTTCATAAAATATAAACATATAATTGCAATCTTTATTATTGGATTTATTATTAATTTATTTGGGGCTCTGCAAAAAATATTACACACGCCTATAGCAAATATGATGTTTACTATTGCATTTTGTATTATGGCTACAAGTGGACTTGTGGCAGTAATAACAGCCGCGCCATCTGGCCCAACAATCGGACAACCGACACGCTGACGACCGTCGGAGCGTATTCCAGCGACATGA
>JAYSWO010000317.1:0-1548 GCA_043717975.1 Ferruginibacter sp.
TGGTTTTGATAAAACAGATGAATACATTTTAAAAAAAATAAAAGAAGAAAACTTTTATTTGGAAAACGGCATGCCCGATAAAAAGTTTAAATATGCTGCTCTTACAACTTATTTTTTTAAAAAAGTGAAATACTAATATAATGTAGAGGTATTTATCATACCAAACACAATTCATTTTTTTGTAAAATTTTAAAATTGGAATAAAAATTGCTATGATCATTTAGTTACCAAAATCCCACCCAAAAACTGTATATATCCCCTTTTTCGGGGATAGTTTTTAACCTTAGAAAACTAGAATTTTACATTATCAATCAAATAAAAATTTTTAGTCATGAAAAGAATTACTCCTCTTATTATTGCCATCATTTCTTTGTTTTGTAGTTTACAAACTAGTGCCAAAATATGGCGGGTAAACAATAACCCAAGCCTTGATGCAGATGTATTACAAGCAAGTATATTGTTTGACAATACCAATAATGCTACCAACCCCGAGGCAGCCAGCGGCGATAGCGTTTATTTAGAACCATCTTCTACTGCTTATAATGGCTTTTCTGTAAATAAAACAAACATTGTAATATTAGGTTATGGTTTTTTATTGAATGAAAATACAGGATTTCAAGTCAATACCAATAATTCAAAAGTTACTAGTTTCATAGAGTTTCTTGCTACCAGTACAGGTTCAAGTGTATCAGGTGTACATGTAGATGGTTATGTATACTGTACCAATGTTTCCAACATTACAATAACTCGTTGTTTCATACAATATTTTCAATTAAATACTTATTTAACCAATGCTACAGGTATTAGGTTAGATAAATGTTACATTCGATATTCCTCTAATGATGCATCTATATCTGCTGCCGTTACAAGCGTTACTGTAAATATTGAGAATTGTATTTTTAGTGATACTACAAATAATAGTACAACTGGAATTAATTTCAATAATAAAATAAGGGGGCTTTTAAGGAACAATACATTTAATAATTGTGGTACAATTTATTGTTACAACTTTTATATTGCCAATAATATTGTGGTAGGTAATTCAAACTTTGGTGATGTAACTGAAAGTGGCAATAATATTTACCGTAATAATATTTTAAGTTACCTATCTAATACTATAAATACATTTGTGACAAATACAGCTCCTAATAGTGGCAATGTGTTTGCACAAAATATGGCACCTGTTTTTGTAGGTACACCAGATAATACTTATGTCGCTGGATCTACGTATAATAATCGTATAGATAAAACTGGCTCTACACTCGAAGGCCGTTTCGATTTAAAAGCAGGAAGCCCAGCATTAACTGCGGGTGAGAGTGGCACTACCTTTGGTGCAGCAACAGTTACTACGCCAGCATGCGGTGCGTATGGTGCTACTGACCCATATCGCAAAGGTGGTTTTCCTGCTATACCACGCATTTACTCATTAACAGTGCCGGCGACTGTGCCCAATGGTGCAGCTACAATGACAATAGGAATAAGTAGTAGTAGCAATAATTAATTTTTTTCATCCTTTAAAACAACATGAGATGAAAAAAATATTCATAA
>JAYSWO010000318.1:0-9908 GCA_043717975.1 Ferruginibacter sp.
AGTTTTTTAAACAATTCTATATTCTCCAATTCTGAAATAGCATCCAAACTATTTTTTTCAAACAACGATAAATTATCTTGTATAACATCGTTGCAAAAAGCATGAAACGTATAAATATTTACCTTATATGCATCTGCACCTATAAAGGATTGTAAACGCCTACGCATAGCAATTGCACCCGCATCTGTATAGGTGAGGCAAAGAATATTGTCTGCCAACACATCGGGGTTCATTAATATTTTACCAATACGTGCGGCTAGTATTTGTGTTTTGCCTGTGCCAGGGCCTGCAATTACCATTACAGGGCCTTCGGTGGTATCCACTGCTTTTTGCTGCTGTGGGTTTAGCTTTGCGTATTCTTCTTCAAATTTTTGTTGAAGCTGTTGTTGGTAGGTTTGCATTAATATTTTTTTTGGGCCACTAACCTGCCTGACTGCAGATAGCTGGCACTAATTTTTACAAATGAGCTTGATTTACTTTTTACTAGTTATTATTACAACTTAGTTTGTACTTTTACCGTAAGTGGAAAGTAATAAAAAGTAACCACACAATTTAGTTTAATCCTCCTAACGGCAGACAAATTATTCAATAAAAAAATAATGAGCAAAGTTTATAATCTTAAAACAGTACAATTTTTACCAATAAGTATTGAGAAAGCTTGGGAGTTTTTTAGCAGTCCTACTAATCTTTCAAAAATAACGCCAGAGAAGTTAAAGTTTAAAATACTTTCTACAGATTTGACTAAAGTGTATGCTGGGCAAGTAATTGAATACAAAGTACACCCCATATTGGGTATTCCATTATACTGGATGACAGAAATAACACAAGTAGAGCATCATACATATTTTGTAGATGATCAACGATATGGCCCATACAGTATGTGGCACCACCAGCACCATTTTAAAGTTGTAGAAGGTGGTGTAGAAATGACCGATATTGTACATTACAAATTACCTTTTTGGATATTTGGGGATATTGCAAATACACTATTTGTAAAAGCCAAACTGAAAGAAATATTTGACTACAGGATTAAGAAAGTAGCAGAGATATTTTAATCACTTTTTTTTCTTGTAATAATTGGTAAAAAGTTACAAATATTGAAGAGAAGATTTTTGTAAGGTAATGCTTAACCATTTTAATTATTATAGCATTTGAATGTTCCAATATGCAGATGGACTAACTATATTAATAAAACGCATTCTACACCTAAGAACCTAGCACTGGATTTTACATAATCCAGTTTTAAAATCATTATCCAATAGCTTCAATCATTAATTCTGCCGCTACTCTACCTGTTTTCATAGCTGCATTAATAGATCCATTAAGTAGGTGATCACCTGCAATAAAAATATTTTCCGATAACTTAATATTAGCTGGGTTTAATGCATACCCCACATTTTCATCTTTTGGTAAAGCATACAATATTTCATATGTTTTTAAATGTTTCCAATGTATTGCATCCGCATACCAATGTTGCAATTCTTTTTTCACACTTTCAATCATGCTTTCGTTATCTTTTTTATCATAATCTATAAGTGATACCGATATAAGTGATTTATGTGCTGGTGCATAATGAGTAGATACTTGGCTTACTACTGCAACATTATTTACTATTTTATTTAAGGATGCATTTAATGCAATAATTGGTTTAGTGAACGGTGGTTTATCTGCGGTAAAATAAATAGTAATAACAGATTTTTTTTGTGTGTTTATTTTTTCGAAAGGAACAGGTATTGCACTTGCCTCTGTAGCTATTAAAATTTTGGAAGCTGTATATTTTTTACCTGTATTTATTTGTACCGTATTGCCATTTATTTCAATAACTTTTTCATTTAAACATAATTCGTCCAACGTTAAACCTTCTGCAAGTTGTTTTGGTATCATACCCATACCTTTTGCAGGTATGGTAGTGTCTGCTTCGCTAAACATTTTAAAAACAAACTCAAACATTCGGCTAGATGTTTTTAGATTAGATTCTAAAAATATACCTGTCATAAATGGTTTAAAGAATTGATTAATCATGCGGTTACTAAACCCTTTTTTTACTAAATATTCTAGCGTAGTAATTTCTGTACAGGTAAAAATATTGTCTATCTTTTTATTGCCTAATTGTAATTTTAAGGAAAGCATTTTTAGTTTGTCGAAAATGCTACCAACTGGAGAAGCCAATGTTTTAAACAATGTACTAGGATTTCTTAAAGGATCACCAATTTCTGTTATGCCTTTTTCGTTAAATACGATTGCACCTGGTTCAAATTTTTTTAAATCTAATGCTTTGTAATCTAAAAATTGTTTTGCTTCAGGGTAAGCAGTAAGTAATACCTGAAACCCTCTATCGAGTAAATATCCATCTATTTGATCTGTTTGCACTCTTCCACCAACAGTATTACTTGCTTCTATTAATTTTATTTTTTTACCAGCAGCTTTTAAAACCTTAGCCGCAGTAAGGCCTGCAATTCCTGCCCCAATAATTACTACATCGTCCATATTATTTTCCATTATTGTAAAAGTTATTTTAGGTTATACTTTATTAATGTACGTAATTTTTGAAAACAATATTTTTTTATTCTGGGGTATCTTTCCTAGAAAATATAAATCAATAATTCTTGGTCTAAGGGGTGCTTATCAAATTTTTAAGATTTTTTAATTAAAAATTCAACAGAATTTTGCACAATATTGGATGCAATAAGATATAAAGTTCCACGGAGTCCGAACCTTAAGATCGAAATCCAGTCAGGGCTATTCAGTTGGTTACAATAAAATAAAATTCGTAGAATTATTTAAAGCTAAATCAGATATAGAGTAGATTTTATTATCTGCACATTTCCCCATTTGCAAATTTGCCCATTGCTTTTAACCTGGCATTCTTCCAATATACTTCTCTATCTGCTTTATTTGATCTACAATTTGTGGTGTGGTTGGTTTAAAGCCTTTTGCTTTTCTAAAATATTCTTTGGCGGCTCTAAACTCACGCTTGTTCATCATAATAGAGCATAGTTGCAAATAAGCAGCAGCATTGTTTTCATTGTCTGGCAAGCCTGCACGAATGGCTTGGCGTATGTAGTTTTCTGCTTCCTTGCTGTTTCCTTTTTGCATGGCAAGCATACCAAGTTGTAATTTATTAGGGCCCTCGGCTTGTTTGGTAAGTGCACCGCCGCCAAGTTCAATGCTTTTTTTCATGTGTGTTTCTGCAGTATCAAAGTCTTGATCTACCATGGCAAGATTTCCTTTTATGGTATGGTATACAGAACGCATTGGCTTTATAAGCAACTGTGGAAAGATGATAGAATTTACTACTTTTTTAGCGGCTTCCATATCGCCAGCCTCCATGTGCGACTGTATCAGACGCATGGGGCCAAACAAAAAATGACCAGCAATAAGTACGATGGCAATAAAATACAATATAAAAGAAGGCCAAAAACTTGTTTGATAATTCACAAAAATAGCCGCTGCCAAAAAGATAAACCCAAGCAAAAGGCGGTATTTAATAATTGTATTCATCCATTTCATATACTCAAAATTTGGGCGCAAAGATAATGGTGGATTGCTGATTTAAGATTTTTGGTTCAAGATTTTTTAGCTTCGCGGCCTATATTAGCCTTAGTATCAAGCAAAATGGATTATCTTAACTTATCAATACGGCATTACAATATTAGTTTTAGGTAAAGAAAATTCGTTGTATTGTCCAAAACATAGCATTGCAAGCAATGATTACAGACAAAGGAATTACAATATATTTTCTATAATATGGTTTTTTACCAAATATTTTCGCAAGTAAAAAATATGCGGCTAGTATCACTGTTATTTGCCCAAGCTCCACACCAATGTTAAATATAATTAAAGAAGAAAAATATGCATTCTTGGGCAAGCCCAATTCTGTTAATGCACTTGCAAAGCCCATTCCATGTATTAATCCAAATAAAAATACAATACCAATTCTACTTGCTTTTAGCTTTGGCGAAAAAATATTTTCTAATGTCACATACAAAATGGATAATGCAATAATGGGCTCCACAATATTGGTAGGTGGCTTTATTACACCATACATAGCCAACCCAAGCGTAATGGTATGTGCTATGGTAAATGCCGTGGCTTGCAACAATATTGTCTTTAAAGTTGGGCTTAGTAAAAACAAACTTAGCACAAATAAAATATGATCGAGCCCCAATGGTAAAATATGGGCGTACCCAAGTTGCATATAAATAAATGCCACTTCTGTTTTGCCTAGCTTAGACAAGCCTTCTACGTCGTGTGCCCATAATGGCTGACTTATTAAGAAAAATAAAATCATGCAGCCAATGATGCGATGGTGAAAATTTAATTGTTTTTTCATGTTTATAATTTTAAGTCGTGGCGGGTGAGACAACCACCAGTAAAATAACTTTGAAACTTTTTTGACTAACCGCCGTAAGGGTTTGCAACCGCTGACGTGGTTATTGAACTACTTTTTATGTTAAAAAAATACAGCTAATTTTATTTTTGCAAAAAACGGTGTGCCCGGCGTAAAATGCAATTCGGTTACAGGGCTTATTTCGTTTTGCAAACGACTTTCTGTAGCAAATTGTGCTTCGTTCCATTTTACATTAGCTATATTTTCGAAAGATAAACCTATTTCATATTTCGGTTGGGTATAATTAAAAGAAGCATCTAATAAAAAATATCCTTTTGCTACAATACTATTGTCTTCATTCGCTGGGCGATTTTTTATGTAACGATAACTTATTCCACCATTAAAGCCCGTACCTTTTTTATAAAACAATCCACCTGTGCTAGTAGCGGTGGGTGCAAGCGGAATATAATCTTCTCCTTTTGCCTTGCCTACTGCCCTTGGTTGTGTAAAATTAATATTGGTATTGGCAAAAATGGTTTTAGAAAATTGATACCGTGCTATAATGTCCAAACCTTGCCTTTTACTTTTTCCACTAGCTTCTACAATACCGGCATCGCCCACATACACAAACTCTTGTTGTAAGTACAATTGCCATGCAGCAATATTTATAAAAATATTTTTTGTTGGTTTTAGTATTACACCAAAGTCGATGCCATAAGCAGCCGGCAATACTTGACTAACACTATTGTCTGTTACCACCCTCGTATCATTGCTATGAAAACCCTTGCCAGTTTTTAAATATAACTGTATTTCTTTTTGCAAATTGTATTGTACATTAAATTTTGGGCTTACAATAGATTTGTGCTGTTGTGGTAATCTTTCATTTTTCAACCTATCAAAATAATTAAAATTGAAATAATCATATCTTATGCCTGCCTCTATTTCCCACTTGCCAATACTTAATTGCTGCTGTGTATATGCATATGCATTGGCTTCTTTTACATCCCCCATCATTACATTGCTTATAAATGCTCTTTTTACAACATTGGTAAGTTTACTTTTATTGGTAGCATCATATCTAATACCTACAGCATCGGTAGAAGTTAACATGGCTTTTCCAATAAAATGTTTTTCTTTTAATTTAGAAGAAAAGCCAAATACATTTCTTTCTTCCGCCTGGTTTATGCCATCGCCGTTTAATGGGTCATTTAAAAAAAAAGTAAAGTTAGAAAAAAGGTCAAATTTGTATTTGCTATAAAAAAACTGGTTGTCCCAGTTGGTATTATTTTTAAATCTTTTTGCAAAAATAAGATTGGCATTGTACCTTTCTGTGTTGCCAGCTTCTGATGGGTCAATGCTACCAAACCTTGTAATAGTGCCGTCTTCAATAGCTCTTGTAGGTACTTGCCCGCTCGCATTCCACTTGCTTTTAAAAGCTGAGGCAGAAAAACGAAGGTTTGTATTTTCAGATAATGCTAGATTGTATTTACCAAAAATATTAAATCGGTGTAGGCCTTGCTTATTTTCGGTAGGGCCATCAGCATAAAAAAATTCAGAAGCTATATAAGCACTTTGTTTTTCTTTGTTCTTTTTCAAAAGGTCTATAATGGCAAGACTGCGATAGCTGTTAAAACGGCCAGCTTCTACTTGCACCCTACTTTTAGCAATATTATTAAATGTAGAAAAAGCTACATAGCCGGCAGTATTTAAATTGCCTTGCTCTGTGTAATAAGGTCCTGCGCCAAAATCTATATTGTTGATTGTTTCAGGAATAATGAAATGTGCATCTGCATACCCTTGCCCATGTGCATGGCTTACCATGTTTACGGGCATACCATCTACACTTATCTGTACATCGGTTCCATGATCTACATCAAACCCTCTTAAAAATATTTGCTCTGCTTTGCCGCCACCTGCATGTTGTGCAATAAACAATCCTGGTACCAATCGCAATAATTCCTGCGTGTTTTTTACAGGATTAAGTACAAGGTCTATTTTTGCCAATGCACTAAATTTGGCTACCCCATTGGATTGTAGCTTTACAGATTCTAAACTAATGGCATCTGGCTGCATTTCTATTTTAAGCAATGACGTATTGTTATTTAAAACATGAATAGATGTGTAGCCAATATGGGTAGCAGTAATGCGGCTACTTTTAGAAGTTGTTTTTAAAATAAAATTGCCATCGTCATCTGTAATGACTTTTTCATTTTTATCAGTATTAATGGAAACTGCACCAAGTGGCTGTTTACTAATGGCATCTACTACAGTACCTTTAATGAATGTTTGTGCTGTAGATGATAAAGAAAATAAATGTATAGAAATGAATATACAAAATATTCGTATATAATTTTTGAACATACTATAATTTGAATAGATAATAAAATACGGACATTGCCTTTCTCAATTTTTGAAAAAAGTATATCGTTTACAATTATATTTCTATTTAAATTCTGGGAGGAGGGTAGTTGTAAGATAGGTTGCCTGCTAGTAAATTATGATTACTATGTAAAGGGTATTTGTGTATAGAGGTAACTACAACATTGGTTTCTGTAGCTGGCGTTACAACTACAATATGATCGATTGAGGTGTTTTGCTTTTTAGAAGAAGATGTGCTTTTATCAGAATTATCTTCTTTGGTATTTTTTGCTACTTCTGCATGTACGTGGTATTTACCGTTTTCATAATGCACCGCTGCCATATGTTGTTTGTAAAATAATACATGGCCAATAAAATCTTCCACATAAGGAAAGGCAGGTTTAAACATTACTATTGCGTAGCTGAATAAAATAATATGGAGCAATAATTTTTTCATTGTTTAAACCTGCGCTTGCTTTTATTTATGACTTGGCATTGTTTATCAAAACGGCTCTTTGTAACAGGTCGGCATTTTTACTGCCGGTTGCTAATGCAGTTTGCATATACATTTTGGCTTTTGTAATATCTTTTTTATTGTATGCTATCCAAGCCAACTCGTTGTTTATATCTATATTTTTAGGGCGAACAGAAAATTCTTTCATCGCATATTTTTCGGCACTATCCCATTGGTTTGTTTTTATAAAAGATTTGGCTAGCTCAAGCGAAACGGAATGTTGTGGTGAATTGGCATCTGCAATTAATAAGGCTTGTACTTCATTGTATTTTTGCTGTGCCATTTTTTGGTTGCCCATAGCTGCATATACATCTGCTTGTTGTTCTATAAAACTATTTTGTTGCATAATGGCGTTTGCAGAATCTAACAAAGCCAATGCTCTTGGGTAATTTTTATTTTTAGCTTCTACTTTTGCAAGGCCTGCCATACTTGCTGCGTAGCTTGGCCTTAATACTAAATTTTCGTTGTAAGTAGCTTCTGCTTCTTTTATGTTGCCAGTATTAAAGTATAGATCACCCAAAATATTTCTGCTCCAGCATTGCGGTTCGCTACCTGGCAAGCCGGCTTTTACCGCTAGTTTCATAGCTTCTATGGCGCCAGTGTTATCACCATATATTTCTCTTAGGTACGATGCCCTTGCATAAGATTCTAAAGATGGTTTTAATGCTTGCATTTTATCAGATACCGTTACCGCTTCTGCATAATTACCAAGCTCTACATTGGCATCTACCAATATGCCATATACGTAGGCATTGTTAGGATTTATTGCCAAAGCTTCTTCTGCTATTTTTTTTGCCTCTTCAAATTGGTGTTGGCTCATTCGTAAAGAAGCCAAATATACTTTTGCCTCAAAGTTTTTGGCATCTAAACGTAATACACTGTTTAATATTTTTTCTATAGCGGTGTAATAAAAATGGTGCTCACCTGTAATGCGTTGCTCTGCTATAAAAATAGTTGCTGTTTGCAAACGCAATTTTACATCTTCTGGCTTTTGTGCTATTTTTTGTTTTAATTCCACCACTTTTTCTTGGGTTTTTATCCACTCTGTGGCATTGGCCAGTTCCCCTTTTCTTGGCAGCAGCTCTGGTATATCCATTGGATTTTGCTCGCTTACATATTGTTTTAGTTTTTCTTGGTTTTGGGCGCAACTGTTTAAGATACAGATACCCAGCAATAATGCGAAAGAAAATAAGGTTGTTTTCGCTAATAGATTTTTTGTCATAATAAGGTTATTTGTATCATATACGACTTCGGAAGCAACAAAAGTTGCTACCATTAAAAAAATTTTAAAATTATTTAAGAAGCAAGGGTTGTGGGAGAGAAGTGCCCTGCGGTACACTCAATAAAAAAGAGAGGAACTTTTGTTCCTCTCTTTGAAAAATAATTGATTTTTTATTTTGTGGGTGGTGATAACCAACCCTACATTCTGTGTGTTTTCCACCACCAAAGTCAATTTTGCTTTAATTTATTTTTACTATACCAATTGTAGATGATTTTAAGCCATCTGCGTAAAGTCTTGCATAGTATGAACCTGCAGCAATATTTGTTTTGGTAAATGGCAAGTAATAATCACCCTTTGTTTTTGCACCTATGTTTATGGTGGCAATGTTTCTACCAATGGCATCTGTAAGTACAATTCTCACATTATTGGCATCGTCGGTTAGTTTATAATGGAAAGTAGTAGTTGTTTTAAATGGAGTAGGAAAAGCAGCCAATCCTATTGGATTTGCAGCAAGGCCTAAACCTACATTGTCACTCTTTACACCTACAAAACCTGCACCTCTATACCCTCTCCATGGTGTTTGCACAAAAGGAAAAGCTGGTTTAAATGTGGTATCGTTTTTACCAACACCTTCTTTAAAAGTAAGCGTATTTAAAAGCTGTGGAGTAACGGGGCTACCAGTACCTGGGTAATCATCGTACCACAAACCAATGGCAGCAAGGAATACTCCGCCAACCGCTTGTAGTTCAATGGTAGTTACATCATCTTCCAACCTTCTACCATTTGGAAAACCATCCATATTTGGTATGTTTTGTAAAGCGGCACTTGCATTAAATCTGCTATCTGTTAGGCCCAACACAGCTGCTTGCACAACTCCAAGTGGGCTAAAGTCTGGACTGTTACGAGGTGTAACCGGTACTGCCATGTTTAATCTTAAATAATCGCCAAGGGTTGGTAAAAAATTATTGATAAATGGTTTACCAGCTGCCAATGGATTGCCCCCTTTTCCTGTAGCCAATTGGTATGGACGAAGATTGGGTACACCTGTATAAAATGCAGGAAGAATATCTACTGCTCTTGGGCTAGAATTATTTGGCAATAAAATGGTTCCAAATATTGCATCATCCAATGCAGTACCAGCTACTGCTGGAGTTCCTTTTAGAGGAAATAAACCCGGTTTGCCATTTCTAAAATCGAACGATCCAAGCGATGCTTTTTGTATTCTAAGTTTAGAAAGGCCTGGAACGGCTCCACCAAATTGTGAATCATCCATATATAAAGCCAACTCAGGATTATTGAAAAATGGTATAAACTGACCATCAGCAGATGGAGCAACAGCGTTCCATTTATCTTTGGTACCAACAGGTATAATTACTTCGTTGGTTAATGGCATACCAAGGCGTGACACCTGCACCCATGTACCAGATGTAGTAGGCTTATCGCCTACTGCGCTTAGCGTTGTAATAGATGGGCGACTTGCATTT
>JAYSWO010000319.1:0-3932 GCA_043717975.1 Ferruginibacter sp.
TGTTCCCATTAGCGTTTATAGCAGCACCCATAAGGCATATACCGATGTTTCATGTATTAATAGACTGTAGCTTTGGTATTGTGGGACTAATACCTTTATACTTTTGTAGAAAATGGATTAAACAATTAGAAGGAAATAAAACTGTGAATTAAACGTTTCGATGAAAGTAAAGTCCAACAAAAAATATTGTATGAAATATCTATTATTACTTATCTCCCTTTTTTCTATTGTAAGTTGTAAAAAAACAAACGATGTAATCTTTCCCCCTGACCCTGTGCCTTCTAACGAGTATTATTATCCTGCATTAATAGGTGATGTATGGGATACAAAAACAGCAGCATCTATTAGTTGGGATGATGCAAAACTTACAGAAGCATTTGATTTTGCTGGTACAAAAAATACATTTGGGATGATTGTATTGCATCGTGGAAAAATTGTAAAAGAGCAATATTGGAACAATTGGACAACAGCTACAAAATATCCGTTAAACAGTGCTGGAAAAAGTATTGTGGGCACATTGGTTGGTATTGCACAGCAAGATGGCATTGTAAATATTAATAGTAAAACATCTTCTTATTTAGGTGCAGGTTGGACAAGTTTGCCAATAGTAAAAGAGAATTTGATAACTGTAAAAAACCAACTGAACATGACAACTGGCTTGGATGATGCCGTGGTTGATGATAATTGCACTACGCCCATATGCCTTACGTACAAGGCAGATGCGGGCACAAGATGGGCTTATCATAATGCACCATATCGATTGCTACAAGATGTGCTGGCTACAGCAAGTGCAAAACCTTTTGCGCAATATGCAAACGAAAAACTGTTGAATAAAATTGGTATTAATGGATCCGTGTGGTTAAACTATGTAATGTATTGTACCACCCGAGATGCTGCAAAATTCGGGTCATTTATTTTGAGCAAAGGAAAATGGAATGGAACAAGCATCATTACAGATGCTGCATATTTCGATGCTATGACAAATACATCTCAAAACTTAAATTTAAGCTATGGCTATTTGTGGTGGTTAAATGGAAAAGCTTCTACCATGGTACCTGGCTTGCAAACTGTATTTACTGTTCCACTTGCAGCTAATGCACCAGCAGATATGATAATGGCATTGGGCAAAGACGATAAAAAGATTTATGTAGTACCGAGTTTAGATGTAGTAGTGGTAAGGCTTGGCGATAGTGCAGGCAACACATCACAACTGGGGCCTAGCGGATTTGATAATGAGTTGTGGGGTAAATTGAAATTGGCTATGCGGTATTAGAATTACTATATTAAATGTTTAATCCAATATATTTGTAACAAATAAGTATATGAAGCAATTTTTATTAAGTGTTATTATAATTTCTAGTTTTATTTCAAGTTGTAAAAAAAGCAATAGCACTCCTCCTGAACCTGAAGTTTTACCCTTAGTAACAAAACCCGATACACTTACTAGTGGTTGGAGAAAAATAAATGTTTCTAATAATTTTATAAATGAAATTTTTTTTCAAAACAACACTTTAGGTTATTTAGCAGGAAAAAATGGGATTTTTAAATCGATTGATGGAGGAGTTACTTGGTCATTCCTAAATGACCGCTTCGTTTTAAATATTGCGGTTACAAATAATGGCAATGCATTTTTTGTTAAAGATTCTATTTACAAAACCGTAAATGCTGGTTTATCATTTACAAATTTATATTCCCCAAATGCCAGTGATATTTATTTTGTAAACAATAATGAAGGTTTTTTTATTAATAGCAATCAACTTTTTAAAACGATAGATGCGGGCTCTACTTGGCAAAATGTTGCGGCTACTAATTTCCCTAATAGCGGTGGCGGGTATTCTTCGATATGTTTCAATAGTAATAATAATGGGGTACTAGTAAATGCATTAGGGATATATCGTACAAATGGCGGAATTACAAATTGGATACCAGTTAATTTTTCGAATGGTATTAACTATACTAATTTTCAGGCAGCCTTTTTTACCCCCAATAATAATATCTATGCAATAACTAGAGATGGTAAACTTTTCAAATCTATAGATACAGGAATTAATTTTTCTTTAATAAAAGATTTCAATAATGGCAATAACTACGGAGATGTACATTTTATTGATAATAATACAGGCTATGCTTCAAATGGTAATAGAATTTATAAAACTACTGATGCAGGGTTAAATTGGTTAGTAGAGGTAGCCCTTGGTGACTCATCTATCATTGAAATTCACTTTACTGATGCAAACCATGGATGGGCCTGTACTGAAAAAGGAAGTGTATTAATCTATAACTAGGTTTTAATGAAAACATATTTAGCGTTAGGCGATAGTTACACAATAGGGGAGCAGGTTTTATTATCTGATTCGTTTCCATATCAAACAGTACAGCTGTTGCGCAAAAATAACATTGATATAGCTGCGCCAGAAATTATTGCAAAAACAGGGTGGACAACAGATGAGTTAAATGCAGCTATACAAGAAAATATATTTTTGAAGAGTTATGATTTTGTGAGTTTGCTAATTGGTGTAAATAATCAATACCGAGGTTTAGCTCTGGAAGAATATGAAATACAATTTAATTTTTTGTTGAGGCAAGCTATTGTATTTGCTGGAAATAATTCAACAAAAGTTTTTGTATTGTCTATCCTTGACTGGGGTGTTACGCCTTTTGCATCTGACAGGGATACTGCAAAAATTGCAAATGAAATAGACGAATATAATGCAGCTTGCCAAAAAATAACCTTGCAACACAATTGCACTTTTATAGATATTACAACTTCGCAACGAGCAGATGCATACAATGCTGAAATGCTTGCTAGCGATGGGCTGCATCCATCGGGAAAAGAATATGGAAAATGGGCGGAGCAATTAGCTAATGCAATAAGTGCCATTTGATTTGCTAACTTATTTCAGCTCTAAAAGATATGTTTTCATTTCTGTTTGATATTGCTGTGCAATGGCCTTAGCTTCCTCTGCAAAATTTTCGCCACTGCCAGCATAAATTATAGCACGGCTTGCATTTACCAATAAGCCACAATCTTTGTTCATACCATATTTACTCGTTTCTGCTAAGCTTCCACCTTGAAAACCCACACCTGGTACCAATAAAAAGTTTTCAGGAATAATGCTTCTAATATTGGTAAGCTCGGTTGCTTGCGTAGCGCCTACAACAAACATTAAATTATCCTTAGTGCCCCATTGACTTATTCTTTTTAAAACATACTCATACAAATATTCACTTCGCAAATGCCCATTGCCTTGGTTCGTGTCCTCACGAACCAATTGCTTCATTTCAAAATCTGCAGCTCCTTTATTACTTGTAAGACCAAGTACTATTGTCCACTTATCTTCATACTCTAAAAACGGACGAATACTATCTTCACCCATATAAGGCGCTACGGTAATTGCATCAAATTTTAATGTTTCGAAAAATGCTTTTGCGTATTGAGATGATGTGTTACCGATATCGCCACGCTTTGCATCGGCTATTTTTAAATGTGTGCTTGGAATATAATTTACCGTTTCTTCCATAGCATCCCAGCCTTTACTGCCAAGCACTTCATAAAAAGCAGTATTTATTTTATAGCTAACACAATACTCTTTTGTAGCATCTATAATGGCTTTATTAAAATCTACAATGGCATTTTTATGTTGCAATAGATGTTTTGGAATCTTTGTAATATCGGTATCTAAACCTACACATAGGTAAGAATTTTTTTCTTTTATTTGTTGTATGAGGGTGTTGAGGTGCATAAAATATTATACTTGGGTTTTATCAATACCTGCTTGTTTAAGAATAGCCAAAAAAGTACCTTTCTTAATATCTTTATTGTGAACAGGTACTACAACAGTAATATTTGAAATGGAATTATAGAAGATATGATGAGAACCTTTAGAACGTTTCAATAAAAAACCATGCGATTCTAAAAGTTTTATTAAATG
>JAYSWO010000320.1:0-3924 GCA_043717975.1 Ferruginibacter sp.
GCTATGGCGAAGGTCATCCATGGCACGAAGATGTTCTTTCCATGCATCGTCTATAGTGGCCAAAGTAATGCTGCGCTCTAATGCATTGCCCAACTCAGCACCATTTGTGGCCAAATATTTATCCAAATTTGCAAGCGCTTGTATGCCCTTTTTACCATCGGTAAATGGTACGGCTACATTTTCAATATGATTGCCTTGCTCTTTGCGAATATTGCCAATGATTGGCATGGTTTGTTCACCTAATGCTACTTTCTTTTTGTTGTAATGCGTAATGGCTTCTTGGTATAATTTTTCTGAAACCGTTGGAGCATTTTGTTTTTCTAATTCTTCTTGTGTAATATTTGTGTCCATTCCAAAATTCATAATTACACCAAGTTTGAACCCTTCAAAATCGTTAGCCTCTCTATTGTTATGCACCAAACCTTCCGCTACAGAGTAGAAAGCATTGTCTAAATCCAACGCCAATCTTTCTCCAAACAAAGCATGGTTACGCTTGCCATACACAACATTACGTTGCTTATTCATTACATCATCATACTCCAATAATCTTTTACGAGTACCAAAGTTATTTTCCTCTACTTTTTTCTGTGCACGCTCTATACTTTTTGTAATCATACTGTGCTGAATCACTTCGCCTTCTTTATAACCCATTCTATCCATCAAGCCTGCAATTCTTTCAGAACCAAACATGCGCATCAAATTATCTTCTAACGATACAAAAAAGATAGAGGACCCAGGGTCACCTTGGCGACCAGCACGACCACGCAACTGTCTATCTACCCTACGACTTTCGTGACGCTCTGTACCCACAATAGCCAAACCACCAGCTTCTTTTACGCCTGGCCCAAGTTTGATATCGGTACCACGACCAGCCATGTTGGTAGCAATCGTAACTGCACCAGCTAAACCAGCTTCTGCTACTACTTGTGCCTCTCTGCTGTGTTGTTTTGCATTTAATACATTATGCGGAATGTTTTTTTGCTTCATCATTCTGCTCACCAATTCACTCACATCTACAGATGTTGTACCCACCAATGTTGGTCTACCAGCTTTTACATTTTTCTCTACTTCTTCTATTACCGCTTTATATTTTTCTCTTACGGTTTTGTACACCAAATCTTCGCCGTCTATTCTTACAGCTTTTACATTGGTTGGTATAGATACCACATCTAATTTATAAATACTCCAAAGCTCTGCTGCTTCTGTTTCGGCTGTACCTGTCATACCTGCCAACTTGTGGTACATTCTAAAATAATTTTGCAATGTAACAGTAGCATAGGTTTGTGTAGAAGCTTCAATTTTTACATTTTCCTTTGCTTCTAATGCTTGGTGCAAACCGTCTGAATAACGACGCCCTTCCATGATACGACCTGTCTGCTCATCGACAATTTTTACTTCGTCTTCTACTACGATATATTCTTTGTCTTTATCAAACAAAGTGTATGCTTTTAATAATTGTTGTATGGTATGAATACGCTCACTCTTCATAGAATAATCTGTCATCAGATTATCTTTGCGTTGTAGTTTTTCTTCTGCCGATAAATCTGTTTTTTCTATATCTGCAATTTTGGTAGAAATATCCGGTATTATAAAAAAGTCAGGATCTTCGCCACCTCTTGTAATAAGGTTTAAACCATTTTCAGTAAGTTCTACTTGGTTGTTTTTCTCATCAATGCTAAAGTATAATTCTTCATC
This sequence comes from Ferruginibacter sp., assembly GCA_043717975.1. GTDB lineage: Bacteria > Bacteroidota > Bacteroidia > Chitinophagales > Chitinophagaceae > Ferruginibacter. The sequence goes on from JAYSWO010000320.1 coordinate 1,696, forward strand.
AACTTTAGGCATTTGTTTTTGCTGATCTGCCAAATAGTAGTTTTCACTTTTTTGCAATTTTACCCTATTACCTTCTTCACTCAAAAATTTAATTAACGCACCATTTTTTGGCAAACCACGGTGTGCACGCATCAATGCTAGTCCACCATCTTTTGGATCATCATTACCTTCTGCAATTTTCTTTTTGGCTTCTATTAAAAAACCATTCACCACTTTGCGTTGTGTTTCTACTAGCTTTTCTATGCGAGGCTTGAGATCAAAAAATTGTTGTGTATTGTCGCTATGGCCTACTGGTCCCGATATGATTAGAGGGGTACGAGCATCATCTATCAATACACTATCCACCTCATCTACCATGGCATAATGGTGCTTGCGTTGTACCATTTCGTCAGGCGAGTGTACCATGTTATCTCTTAGGTAATCAAAACCAAATTCGTTATTGGTACCATAAGTAATATCTGCATTGTAGGCTTTTCTACGAGCATCGCCATTGGGTTCGTGTTTGTCAATACAATCTACTCGCAGCCCAAGCCATTCAAATATGGGTCCGTTCCATTCGCTATCTCTTTTTGCTAGGTAATCATTCACCGTTACAATATGCACCCCTGCACCAGCAAGTGCATTCAAGTATGCAGGTAGTGTACTCACAAGTGTTTTACCTTCTCCCGTTGCCATTTCGGCAATTCTGCCAGAGTGTAATACAGCACCACCAATAAGCTGCACATCGTAGTGCACCATATTCCAGGTAACCAAATTGCCTGCTGCGTTCCAACTGTTTTTATGAATGGCTGTATCGCCTTCTATGCTTACGTTTTTATTTTGTGTAGCCAATTCTCTGTCTAAATCTGTAGCAGTAGAGGTAAGGGTTTCATTCTCTTTAAACCTACGACTTGTTTCTTTTACCACCGCAAAAGCTTCTGGTAAAAGTTCTTTCAAAATTTCTTCAATCTTTTCGTTGCGCTCTTTGCTAAGTACATCTATTTCTTTATAAATAGCGTCTCTACCATCTATATCGGCAGTGCCAAGTTGCTCAGCATTGTCTTTTTTGGTTTGAATATCTTTATCTATTGGCGCTAAATATTCTTTGATACGATTTTTAAATTCTACTGTTTTGCTACGCAATTGATCGTTAGAAAGCGATTGGTATTCTGCAAAAAAGCGATTGGTTTTTTCTACCTCTGGCGAAATTTTCTTTACATCTTTCTCGCTTTTGTTACCACCAAACATTTTAGAAATAAATGAGAGCATAAATATGTTTTATTATAAAAGTTTATTGTTTTGATTCCGTTACTTGTCAAATATGGTGCTTGTGTTTGTTTTTAGCCAAAATGACAGTATTTTCTAGTTTTTATATTGGGTTGCAAATGTACAAATAAGTTTTGGGGAAATGCTAGGGTTGCTTTTTAGTAATAATTTATCTTTTTTAAGCTAAATTGCATCAAATAATTGCGAAAAATGAAACAAGTTACGCTACATATACCTAATAATAAATACCCTCACTTTATTGAGCTGGCTAAGAGTATTAAGTATGTGAAAAAAATTGAGGAAGAGGAAATTGACGGAGAGTATAAGCCATTGACTAAAAAACAAGTATTAGATGGGTTAAAAGAAGCCGTAAAAGAAATGAATTTGGTAAATAAGGGGAAACTAAAAGCTAGAGATGCCAGGGAATTATTAAGTGAAATATAAAGTATTAACCATAGCGCACTTTGATAAAGCAATTAAAAGATTGGTTAAAAAGTTTCCTTCTTTAAAAATGGAATATTTGTCTTTAATTGAAAGTCTGAGTATTAACCCTAAACAAGGAGTTGATTTAGGTAAGAATTGTTACAAAATAAGAATTGCAATAGCATCAAAAGGAAAAGGTAAAAGTGGAGGTGCTAGAGTAATAACATATCTTAAAATTAAGAATAAAACAGTCTATCTTTTAGATATTTACGACAAGTCAGATAAAGAAAATATTAGCGACAATGACCCTGTAGACTTACTAAGTGAACTTGATTAATAGAGTTTACGAAATATTTTACTTCTAAATTCTTAGCCCTCTTAATTTAAAAACATAGAATTCTATTACAATTTTCCGCTGTTTTTTCCTTACTTTTGCGCCTTTAAAAACGCATATACTTAAATAACAATAGCATGAGCGGTGCATTAAAAGAAGTAAGAACCCGAATAAAGAGTGTACAAAGTACCCAACAAATTACAAAAGCCATGAAAATGGTGAGTGCG
>JAYSWO010000033.1:0-15884 GCA_043717975.1 Ferruginibacter sp.
ACCTATAATGCTATCTAATTTTGCATAGCTTATATCTTGTAATTCGCTCCACAAAACATGCATAGGGTCTGTACTATATGTATCTAAAACAGAAGTACATACCCCGCTACAGCAGTGCGTAGAACAGATACGGATGTGACTTATGTATTAGATACATATAGTACAGACCCTATGCATGTTTTGTGGAGCGAATTACAAGATATAAGCTATGCAAAATTAGATAGCATTATAGGTACCATTACCGCAGCTCTTGGTGAAACAGTAGCAGATGATCTATTAATAAAATGGAGTCCTACAGCTGGGCAGTTTGTAAGAACTACAGGTGGTGATGCGGCATTGACTACCGCTGGTGTAGGTGGACAAACAGGTACAAGAAAAGTTTTTCACCCGAAAGACTTGGTAAAACCTATGATATCTATGAACGCTACAAATACCCCAAAGAAAGGGCGTAAGTGTTTAATTGATGATAATATGTTTGATGGGTTTTATAATGCGCTTACTGCACAACAGGAAAATGCATTTAACCAATTTGCAGACAATAAAGAAGGTGTGGTAGGTCGTTTGCATGGGTTTGACATAATGACTCGTAGTAGCGTACTAGCATACTCAGGTGCAGATGCTGTAAAAGCATTAGGTAGTGCTACAGGTACTACGGATAACCTTGCGAGCTTATGCTGGCATCCTGATACGGTTTGTAGGGCGCAAGGTTCTATGAAGCCATTCCAAAACATAGATGATGCTATTTACTATGGCGATATATACTCCGCCATGCTACGCATGGGTGGTAGAAAAGAAAGGGCAGATAACCTTGGTGTTATTGCTATCGTACAAGGAGCATAAAATTACCTTTTGCTGGTGTTAATGAGGAACCTCTAGTGTAAAAGCTAGGGTTTCTTTTAAAAAAATATACATGAAAATAGTTGCATCTTTTACTTTATTGTTTTTCAAAATTACATTTTTCCCAAATGCTAATTTACTTACTTGGATGTTGCTCGCAATAGCCTTGGATTTCATTTTAGGATTTAGCAAAGCTGTAGTAAAAAAAGAGCAACGCACAAGTAAAGCACTAAGACAAACCATTACAAAGTTTTTGCAATATGCAGGAGCATTGGCCGCCGCCATGATTATTGGTAATACGGCTAAGGATAACCAACTAACTAGGTTAGAAAATGTAATGGCTTATGCAAATGATGGGCTTACAATCTTTATCATATATATAGAGCTTGTGAGCATTTTTGAAAACTTGGTAGAGATTGATAATGCAAGTTTAATAAGTCGTTTTTTCTTTAAGCCAATGCATAGGCTGCTTACGCTAAGTATAAAAAACAATCCGATAAATAAAACTACAGGTGCAGCGATTATGCTTGTTTTTTTAATGAGCTGTAGTGCTAGTAAAAACCTACCGATTGAAAACAAAACTGTAATAAAAGACAGTATTGTTTTTAAAACCGATACGGTAAAAACTACCCAAAAAATATTTGTACCTGGTGAAGTGGTAAAGGTTGGCTTTGCTGTACCATGCCCACAAGCAGCTAATATAAACCTAACTAAAAAAGAAGGTAAAACAACAGTACAGGTGCAGAGCGATGATAATGGAAACTTTACCATTGATTGTAAAACGGATAGTATGCAATTGGTAATAGATAGCCTTATTACTGTAACCAATGATCTTGAAAAATACCACAACGAGGTACAAACAATAACCGTTACCAAAATAGACTACATCACAAAATATAAAGTGCCTACATGGTGCTGGTGGTTGCTTGGTATAAATATTTGTGCAGTAGCATACCGCTTTAGAAATCCAATAGTTTCATTTTTTAAAGGTATTTTAAAAAGAGTTTAAAAATGGAAACACTAGCAGCAAAAACATTGGCAAAAGCCATTACACAGTTGGGCGTACAGGAAGTGCCAAAAAATAGTAATAGTGGCCCACAAGTAAGTGCATATTTAAAGCGAATAGGATTGGGGCCAGGTTACGCATGGTGTATGGCATTTATGTACTGGTGTGTAGATGAAGCTGCAAACGAATTGAAATTAAAAAACCCACTTGTAAAGACTGGTGGTGTAATGCTACAGTATAATACAACTACGCTGCGTAAGATACCCAACCGCAGCAAAGCCATAAAAGATGGCGACATTTTTATAATGGAGTTTCCGAATGGTACAGGGCATACAGGTATAGTAGAAAAAGTAAGAAAAGGGTTGGTATATACCATTGAGGGAAATACCAATGATGAGGGAAGTAGAGAGGGCTATGAGGTAGCAAGAAGGGAAAGGGCGCTAAGCTCCATTAAAGGATTTATACAATTAAACTAAAAATATGAAAAAAGTTGCACAAGGTTATTTTACTAACCATCCAACAGTAGATAGTTTCTTTTTTACAAGTGATGAAACAGCGTTTTTTACAAAACAAGCTGCTGAAAACCATGCTAGCTCTTTGCCAAAAGAAAGCAGGGAAATTACTGAAGTAACAAGAACTGAGGCAGAGGGAGACGATGCTAAAGTAATTGCTATGAATGCAAAAGCAATTGAAAAAGCTACTGCAAAAGTGGAAACACTTACGGCAAAGCTTACAACCGCTACAGAAAAAGCAGATGCAGAAAATGATGAAGTAAAAAAGCAAAAACTAGTGTTAGCAGTAACCACTGCACAGGCATTGGTAGATGAGGCTACCAAAGAATTGGAAGCACTTACAGTAGTAACTGAGTAATGATTGCTCAATAAAAAATTAAGTAAAATGGCATATCCAAAAGTAGATATAATAATAACCAATGGTAACCTTGGCTTACAAGGCCCTAGCGAAAACGGTATAAGTGTGCTAGTAGTAGCCACACCTGTAGCACCTGCAGCTGGGTATGGTGTAGCATTTTTAGTAAAAAGTGCTGCCGATGCAAAGCTTGCATTTGCACAAGTGGGCAATGAGCTGGTACTTGCTGCTATAAACGAAGGTTTTTATGCGGAAGCACCCGAAGGTACATTGTTGTACATATTGGCTATGGCACAAACCACACAAATGGCTACACTAGCGGCCGCTGCCAATGTAGAAAAAGCATTGATGATGGCAGGTGGTAAAGCTCGTATGGCATCTGTTATAAAATTTCCTGCGGTTAGTTATGTACCAACCATTGCAGGCGGTTTTGATAACGATGTAGATGCGGCGGTTATAGTAATGCAAGGAGTTGCCACAGCTTGGCAACTAAAGAATAAAGGCTTTAGATTTTTTGTAGAAGGGCATGCATTTACAACGGTAGCCGCTGCAAAAGATTATGCTGCCGCTACATACCGCCATGGCGCTATTGTAGTGGGTAGTGTAAATAATAGTACTGCTACAGCTACCTTATTGGCTATGGGGAGGGCTGCAAAAGTAACCCCACAAAGAAACATTGGTAGGGTAAAAAGTGGCAGCTTAAATATTGCGGATGCAGTACCCGTAAAAGTAGGTACTATAAGTGCCGACTTGGTACCCAATGCAGATCAAGTAACACTGCACAATAAAAGATACATCAGTTTTGCAAAAAATGAAATTGCAAGCGGATATATTTTTAGCGATGATAATATGCTAGTAATAGCTACGGATGATTATAACAACCTGCGCCATGGCCGTGTAATGGATAATGCACAGCGTGTAACATTTGAAACCTACTACGAGGAGTTGAAAGACGATGTGGATGTAGATGATAATGGCAAGCTGCTTACCATTATAAAAACAGCATTGGAAACCAAAGTAGAAACTACCATAGATGCAAAGATGCGTGAGCAACTAAGCAAAAATACAAACGGTAGTGCGGCAGTTACCTGCTTGGTAAACCCCGACCCTGTGCAGTATGCTGCATTGTATAGCCGAAATAATATTGTACCAAACTTTAATATTATACAAAGCGAAACGATTTATGTATTTATTTTCTTGCGTCCAAAAGGTTGTTTAAAAACGATAAACATATTCTTAGGCCTAACCGCTACGGCTGTATAAAACATTAAAAACATTTTAAAAAATACAACATGAGTTTTGATAGCAGAGAATTTGAATACGCCGATGTAATGGTAAGTATGCTTGGTAAAAGGCTTACTGGCTTACGTGGGCTTACCTACAAAAAAAGCCAAGAAAAAGAATTGGTATATGCTGAAGGTAACCAACCCAAAGCTATACAGCGAGGCAATAAAAAGTATGAAGGCACATTAATGCTGCTTAAAAGCGATGTAGATGAATTAAATATTGCGGCTAGAGCGGCGGGGTACGAAGATATTGTAGATGTACCTGGTACTTTGATAAACATTAGTTGTGTGTACGAAAAAGTAGAAAGCTCTGGCTTTCAAACAGAAACTTGCATTAATGTAGAGTTTACTGAGTTGGAAGATGGAATGAAGCAAGGCGATAAGTTTAAAGAAATATCATTGCCATTTATTTTCCTACGCAAAAAGAGTGCTTAAACAACATTTAAAACATAATTAACCTCACCTAACCTCTCCAAAGTAGAGGGATAAAAAACAGCAACATGAGCAAAAAATTAATTGGCGAAGTCACACCTGAACAAATAGAAGCATGGAAAAAAGAACATGGTAAGGTGTACAAATACACGGTAGAAGATAAGATATGCTACCTACGATCTGTAGATAGAACCACATTTGCACTAGCAGCTACCAAAGTAAGTGCTAGCCCTGCAAAGTTTAACGAAGTTGTATTGGAAAAAATATGGCTTGGCGGCGATGAAACTATTAAAAAAGAAGATAACTACTACTTTGGCTTATCTGAATTTGTAGATGAACTTATGGATAAAAAAAAGGGGAGCTTGGAGACCTGTTAAACGCCGCCGAGGGAAAGTTTGAGAGTAATCCTATTGGGTATGTAAATACGCAAATGATGTATCACCTTGGGCTTACCAAACAAAACCTTAGCGATATGTGCGATGAAGAATGGGCAGAGCAATACGCCATTTTACAAGACATACGAATTAATGAAGCCAAACATAAAATGTAGCCCTCTCCATATTGGTGGAGGGCTAATTTATAAAGTGAATACAGACAACCGACCACAGACCACAGATGGCAAACGCACTAGAATATATTTTACGATTAACCGATATGCTCACACCGGGCATGAAGGCGGCGGCTGCACAATCTGAAAATACTGGTGCAAAAATAAAGAGCCAATTTACTGGTATAGAATATACGGGCAAAAAAATGGCGCATAGTGTAGATGAATTAAAAGAAGCACTTAGCCAAATGAACCAAGTAAAATTTGGCACACACATAAAAAAAGAATTTGACGATGCCACAAAGGGAGCATTGATGTTAGAGAAAGAAATTGAGAAGTTAGAGGGTAAGAAAAAGGGCGGTGGATTAAAGAGCATGGTTGGTGGATTGATGGCAGGTATTGGTGTAGGTGGTGTAATAAAATCATCACTTAGTATGGCTGCGGATAGAGAGCAACAAAAAGTAAGCTTTGGTGTAATGACTGGCAGCCAAAAAGCTGGCGATAAAATGGTAGATGATGTGGTAAAAATGGGAGCATCTACTCCTTACGAAACCAACGACCTACTTAAAAATGCTCAAATGCTAAAAGCGTTTGGAGTAGAAAATGAAAAGGTAATACCAAGCATGAGAATGATTGGTGATGTAGGTGCAGGTAATGTGCAAAAAATGGAAACACTTACCAATGCATTTGGTAAAGTGACAAGTGCAGGTAAACTAAGTGGGCAGGAATTAAATATGATGATAGATGCGGGTTACAATCCGCTAAAAGATATAAGTGCTGTAACAGGTGAGAGTATAGCAAGCTTGCGGCAAAAAATGGAAAAAGGTGCTATAAGTGCTAAAATGCTCGAAGGAGCATTTAAACATGCCACGGGACCAGGAGGTGATTTTTACCAAATGATGGAAAAACAAAGTAAAACGCTAAGCGGTAGGTGGAGTACGTTTATGGATGCTGGCAAAGAAAAGTTACTAAATCTTGGTAATGCACTTATGCCAATAGCAAGTATGCTATTAGACTTTGGCACAGCGTTACTAAGTGGTGAGCCAGGTGCTTTGTTAATTGCTTCAGCAATTGGGTTGGTAGCTCTTAGCCTTACATGGGCTAGCATACAAACGGCGGTATATAGTGCTTATCAAAAATCGGCTGCATTTTTTACAGCTTTATTTTCTGCGGAGCAGTGGGCATTAAATACAGCGTTTTTAGCCAACCCAATAACATGGGTTATAGCCTCCATAATTGCTTTAATAGCCATCATTGGCTATGTAATTTATACGACTGATGGATGGGGTAAGCAATGGGACAGTTTAGTAAAGTTCTTTAAGTTTTCTTGGGATGGTTTTAAAGATTATTTTATGCTAAAATGGTTGCTAATACAGAACGATTTTATGACAGGTATTGAATACATAAAAAAAGGTTGGTACAATCTTAAAAGCCTGTGGGATGAAGATGGAGCTAATGCAAGCCTTGCACAAATAAACGATCAACAAAATGCACGAGCTGCGGAAATAGCAAAGCAAAAAGGCGTATTGGAAACTGATTTAAAAAGTGCTAAAGATGCACTTACATGGGAGTTAAAAGGCAATGGTAAAGGACTAGATACTATAACAGGCGATATAAAAAAGAAACTTGGCATAAAAGATACGCCAACCGTTTCACCATTAATGCCCAAAGCTACAGGAGCGACCAAAGCAGATTTTGCAGGGCTTGGTGGTGCAGGTAAAGATGGCAAGAGCGGTGCAAAAGACAAAGCAGATAGCATCAATAGCGGTGGGCAAAAAAGTATCATCATAAACATTGGTAAGCAGATTGAAAAACTGGAAATGCATGTAACCAATGCAACCGAAACTGCCGACCAATTAGAATATGCAATACGAGAAGGATTAAGGCGGGCAATGTTTAGTTTAAATGGAGTAACAGCATAATGGAGTTTGATATAAAAAATATTTTTAGAAAAGCGTTTGGCTACGAACCACCTGCGGAGTTTAGCATTGCTAAAGCCACAGGAAGAAAAGAGCACAGCGACCTTGGGCAAGCATATTATAAAGAAGATGCATTGGGTAGGGAGTTTTTTTTGCCTGTAGTGTTAGATGGTTACTTAGTACCCTTTGCAGTAATAAGTGTAGTGGCTAAAAAAACAATAGTAAGTACGCCACTACCCGAAAGAGGTGGAACGGTGAAGGAACTAATAAGTATTGATGATTATGCCATAAATATAAAAGGTATCGTGTTGCAAGAAGATTTCCCTGAAGGAGATATGAGGGATATACAAAACATCTTCTTAAAAAATAAAAGCCTTACGCTAAGGAGTGTAATAACAGATATTTTTTTAACAGGAGATTTTGAACATAAGGTGGTAATAAAAAGTATAAAGTGGGCAGCCACAAGCGGAGTAGAACATGCCAAGCCTTTTGAAATAGAGTGTGAAAGCGATATGATTTTTGTATTGGATGTTGGTGAGATTACTGGCCCTGTAAATGTAGTTGTATAATGTTTGGTTTAAATAGTGATATAACCATTGGTAGTTTTAAAAAAGTAAAACCGCATGAAGTAAAGATTACTAAAAGTGTGCATGAGTATGTAGATAGAGCTGTAATACATGTACCAACTACTGCAAGGTTGCAAAGAGCAGGTGAGGTAATAACAGAGAGTGCAGATACAGCAAAGCAATTTAAAGAAGGGGATTTTGTAAAAATAGACCTTGGTTATAATGACAAATTGGTAAACGAATTTAAAGGTTTTGTAACTCGAATAAATTTTAAAACACCAATAGAAGTAGAGTGTGAGGGTTATAGCTACCAACTACGAAAAAACCAATATTTAAAAGTATTTAAAAATACAAAGCTCATTGATATACTTACTTTTTTAATAGCAGATACGGATATAACGATTGATAAAAAGCATGTAAGTGATGTAGTAATTACAAAGCTTGTTTTGCAGAAAAATAACGGTGTAGAGGCATTGGAAATGATTAAGAAAATGCTTAATAATTTGATTAAAATATATTTTAAAGGTTCGGTGATTTGTGCGGAATTATTTCCTGTAGTACCATACAAAGAAACGGCATTTTATAAACTTGGTTGGAATGTAATAAAAGATGATAGTCTAAAACTAAAAGAGCCAAAGAATGAAGATATAACTGTGGTGTATAAACACACTTCTGTAGATGGTACAAAAATAAAAGCAACGCATAAATTAAAGCAGATTGTAACCAAAGGAAAAGCAACTGGCAACGGCGAAACGAAGGAAGTAAAAAGCAGTATAAAAGATGAGGCAACACTTAGTAAGCTTGCAAAAGCAGATGCAAATAAACAGAGCTATAAAGGGTATGAAGGAAAGATAAAAACATTTTTACAGCCATACTGTGAGCCTGCATGGAAGGCAAGTATAACAGATGCTAAATACCCCGAAAGAAGTGGTATTTATTTAGTGGAAAGCATAGAAATTACTTATGGTATGGCTGGCGCAAGGCGAACGGTTGGCATTGGTATTAAATTATAATGGGCAAACAAAACGATGATATAAAAGAACAATTGGCAAGTTTTGCTGCTCAGTATGCACCAAGTACCATTGTAAACGCTACGGTGGTGAGTGTAGATGAAAACGAAGCAACGGTGGTAGTAACACTTGTAAGTGGATTAGAGATAGACGATGTACGCATAAGAAGTGTGGTAAAGGCAGGTAATAAATGTGTACTAATACCAAAGACAGGTACAAATATATTGATTGGGCAAATAGAAGGCGAGCATGATTATGTGGTTATAGCTGTAGAGGATATAGAAAAAATATTGTATGAATTTGGTAGTGTAAAAATGCGAATAGATGATGGTGGATTTTTGCTAAAAAAAGGAACGGAAAATATGCAAAAACTTTTGAAGGATATTTTGGATGCATGTATTTCGGAAAAGCATTTAACAAAGAATGGTCCAACAATTAGCTTAACCCCCAATTCGCTTTTAAAATTTACAAATTTGAAAACAAGGGTTGTAAACTTATTTAAAAATGCTTAGTAAAAGTAGATTAAAAGCAAAGTTGATATTGGCTTTTAATGAGCAGGCGGAGGCAGATGATGCCGATGCAGCTATTGATAGAATTTGTGATAAAATGGCGCAAGCAATGGTGGAGGAGATTTTAGAATTAAAAGTAACATCTACTCATTTTTTATTAGTGCCTAATGTGGGAGTAGTGGTAGGACAAATAATAAATACTTTAACGTAATGAAAGATATTTTATTAGATAATGATTTGGATTTAGATTTTACCAATGGTGATTTTGCTACAGGTGAAAGTACCACGCAACACCAAGAGCTATTGCTCATAAGTGCTAAAGGAGATTTTAAAGAATACCCTACAGCTTGCGTAGGAGCTGGTGGTTATTTAAAAGATGAGGATGTAAGTGCATTGCTTGGCGAAGCGAAACAAGAATTTGAAAAAGACGGCATGAAAGTGAATAGCATTTTATTTGAAGACGATAAATTATTGATAGATGCCCATTATTAAAAAGCATCAAAATATAGTTGATTTTACCACACAGCAAGCAGGTAGTGTAGAAGCTTTATTTGCTGTAGCAGTTTTAAACGGCATAAGTATAACGGGCAATGTAGAACCTGGTACTCTGCTAAAAATAGCTGCTCCTTTAGATAAAAAAGTAGTAGCAGATTTAATTAAGTACGAAGTGGATATAGTGAGCGACCAAGTAGTGGAAGCAGCCATACAAGGTGGTATTGGTTTTATGCAAATAGGAAACGATTTTATAGTAAGCTAATGGCAAGAACGATAAAAGAAATACAAGAAGATTTAATAGCAGAGGTGCAAGCCGATACTACACTTGCGCCATTGCTTACTAGTACAAGTAGGACGGCAATTTGGAGGCTATGGATATTTACTAGTGCTGTATCTGCTTGGACAGTTGGGCAGCTACATGATTTGTTTAAGACTGATGTAAACGAAACCATAGACAATAAAGATTTACACTCAGATATGTGGTATGTAAAAACTGCAAAGGATTTTCAATATGGGTATAACCTCCCTGCTGAGGGTTGGAAATATGATAATACAGATATATCAGATGATGCAGTGGCGGCAAGTAAGATAGTAGCCTACGCAGCATTTGAGACGCAGCCAAAAATAAGAATGAAAGTGGCTAAGAGAGTTGGGAGTGATTTAGCGCCATTATCTACTACAGAGCTAGCGGCATTTACAGCGTATAGAGAAAGGGTAAAAGATGCGGGTATAAAAGAACTGAAAGCTGGTAATGGAAGTATAACGAGTACGCAGCCTGATAATTTGAGGTTGGTTTTAAAGATACGATACAATCCTCTTGTGTTAAATAATGCTGGGCAACGATTGGATGGTAGTAACAATGAGCCTGTAAAAGAAGGAGTAAAAAACTACCTGCAAAATTTGGATTTTAACGGGGTTTTTAGTACACAAAAATTGGTAGATAGATTACAAATTGTAGAAGGGGTTAAGGATTTACAGGTACAAGAAATACAGGCTAAATATGGGGCATTGCCCTTTACAAGTTTTGCCATTACCATTACACCTGATAGTGGGTATTTTATAATTGATAATGCAAATTTGATAATAACATACGAAGTACAATAGCCTCAAACCCTGCCCTCCTCCATCCTGTAAGAGGCAGGAGAGAAGGGGGAGCGAGAAGATTATGCAATAGATAAATATGAATAGTAACGAGACATACGATGTGAATTATAAAAAGTTAATAAGATGGCTTACACCTAATCGTTTGCGTAAACCGAAAATGTTGGCGTGGTTGAAAATATTGGTTAGCCCTGTGGTTGTAGTGTACCAAAACTTTTTAGCATTCAGAAAACAAAAATTATATGAGTTGGGCATTACACCTCTGGTGCCTGATCTAGAAAGAATGCTCAGGGATAAATATGATTTTACCCTGCGTAGAATATTTATAGGAGATGCACAGGATAAGCCTACAACATACATATACAATAGGCTAGAGAATAAACCGCTTTTCGTGAGAAAAAGAAGTGAAGCACAACCAAAATATTTGTACACCCGTGGTGAAAGTGGATTGTTGCAAGATGATTTTATAGTATGGGTGCCGATGGATATTGTTTTTGATTTTTTAGAAATGGGCAGCCTTGTAAAAAACTACGCATTGCCCGGTATGAGATTTAAAATACAAAGATTTTAAAATGAACAAACTTAATTTAGACAACATAGGCGGCCTACCATTTGACCAACAGGTGTTGGAATTTATGCAAGATGGGTACAGCAAGCCACTTGGCGCATTGGCGCAGCTATGCGGCGATAAAACCATTTTGTACGGTGTAGAAAATGTGGGTGGTAATATTACACCTGGTTGGATTAGTTACAATGGTGAACTCTTGCCATTTGTTGGTGCAGCACTTGCGGCACGGGTGCAGATTACTGAAGTGGTTACGGCTTATATATTTGAAGATAACAACAGCTATCCTGTAGAATATAAACGCAGAGCAGAGTTGGTGAGTAGTGGTGGGGCTTTCCCTTTCTCGGATTTACAGCCCCTCGTTTCATTAAAAAACATTTGGAAAAAGGACGACCTACGCATGTGCAAAAAAAGCAGCACATATATAGCAGCTAATTATGACCCAATAACAGGTATTGGAAATACACCCGAAGAAAAAGGCTGGCAGATATTGAGTAAGCAAGATGTGGATGCAGCGGGTAAGACTTTTTTGAATGTAGATGTGAATGATTTTGCATTTAGCGAGGCGGGGTATTATGGAGGGGAGAAGGAGCATCGGTTAACGATTAGCGAAATGCCATCTCATAATTTTACTATGCCTTTTGATAGTGCCGATGATTTTTTAAACCCACATATAATACGTGGGCTTGCGACATCTGATAATAATATTGGAACTGTTGTAAAACCTACAAATACTCTTGGTAACGATGTTGCACATAATAACATGCAACCTTACTATGTTGTTTTAACACTAATTAAACTATAATTGAATGAGTTTTATAACAGATGTAGCACAGTGGTTTGAAACTAATGATATGCCAACGGCGGCTCAATTTGTTTCTATGTTTAATAAGTTGCGGTGGAAGGATGAGCGCATTCGTCTTGATGAAATGGAGCAAAGTTTTATTAATGCATTTAATGCACTTGGGCAGCCGATTCAGAAATTTTCAGAAACGGGAACGTTTATCTACACAATACCTGCTGGCTATATAGTAGAGTGGTTGCTCATAAAACCAAGTATAGATTGTACAGTAACACTAAATGATGGTAATGGCAATGTAAACGATGTGAATGTAATTGCTCTACATGGCGAGCCAATTATATGTATGTATAATGCAGGTATAGATAGACTGATTGAAGTAAGCGGCTTGCCGCCAAAAACATTAGTATACGTGAAAAGATATGCATTGCCTTTGTAATTAGTTATTAAAATTTAAAAACAAAAATAAAAAATGAAACAATTATTATTTTTAGCCATTGCGGCTTGTATGGTGAGTGTAACCACAATGGCACAGTCTACAGTAAATGCAAAAGATGTAAATGTAAGTAGGCAAATAAAATTGAAAACCAAAACGATTACCAATATTGAAACTGGTAATAATTTTAGCAGTGATAGTAGTTTACCTACTGCTAAGGCTGTTGGGGCATACGTAGCTGCCAATGCAGGTGGTGACTTGCAGAGTGTGACTACGGCGGGAAATATAACGACCAATAGCATTACTTCAAAAACTGCTAATAATTCTAACAGTACAGGTTTTAGCCCTTTCGGATTTTCAAGTACAAATAATGCTAGTCAGTCTTATGGGTCTTTGTCGGCTGATGGGCTAGACTTTTCGCAGCAACAAACTTTTTCAAGTTACTATTTAAGACCGAATAGAAACCCTACTCTTGGTAGCAGTTTAGTTTTTCCCAATAGTGGCTCGGGAGAAGATAGGGTTATACCTGTTTCGGTTAATGGTATTGTTGCGGATGATGATGGGAATATTCCATTGCCTAGTAGCGGGTGGGGTTTCAATGGAAATGCTATAGCTGATGGAAACTTTATTGGAACTACTAACAATAAGGCTTTAATTCTTAAAGCCAATAATTTGAGGTATGGATGGCTAGACCCAGAAAACGAAAATTTATCATTTGGAAAAAGTTCATTGTTTTCGGCAGGTATAAATACTTATAGCAATGTTGCTTATGGAAAAAATTCCCAATACAGCAATGCTTCTGGAAGTGGAAATAGTTCTTTTGGTGAAAATTCTTTGTATAGTAATATTTCAGGATTCAATAACGTATCTGTTGGATACGGAAATTTATTTAATTATTTAGGAAGCGGTTCTATAGGGATAGGGACATTTATAAATATGCCAAATAATACATTAGCAGGACAATTAAATATAGGTAACTCAATATTTGGAACGGGTTTATATACGGGATACTCTCTTTCAAGTGCTGCACAAGTAAATACTAAAATTGGTATAGCCAATAATTCGCCACAATATACTCTTGATGTCGCTGGTACTGTAAATACAACATCTTTAAGAATTAATACCAATTCGGGCTTAAATAAAGTTTTAACCTCCGATTTAAATGGATTAGCTACATGGCAAATGCCTGTTGTAGCGGCTGGTCCTAACAAAATTTATGCATGCTATTTGGAATCTACAGGAGCAAACAATCCAACCAATAGTAATATTTTATTTAACAATACTTCTAATATGTCCATGTACTTTGAGCGTATTGGTTTAGGTACATATAGATGTGTTAGAACCACAGGTACGTTTAGTAGTAAGGTTTGTGTTACGTTCACAACCAATAATACTTCTACCTTTTTTTCAACTAAAAACATACAAACATTGGGGCCAGGAGGTTCAGTTATACAATTTGAGCAAAGGTCTTTGGCTACAGGCAATTTAGTTGATGGGATAGATTATTCCATGATTAAAATTGAGGAATATTAAATAATAAAAAATTAAAAATGTCACAATCAATCGACCTCACAGGTACATCTACCTTACCAATAATTATTAATGACAAAAGCAGTTTTGTTTTAGCGTTAAAAAAGTATGATTACAAAAACGGACCGGTAAGTAACTGGCCTACGGGCTTGTGGCGTATGAGCATACAGGATGCAGATGGTGCAATAGTGCTTACACTTACCGAAGGCAATGGGTTGCAAATAGCGGGTAATGTGCTAACGATAAGCCGCAATACTATACAGGCTACGCTTGGTAATGGCAAGTATAAATATGATATTAGGTGTGACTTGGCAGATGGTAGTAATATTTATCCGTTTGAAGGTGATTTAACGATTAAGACTAGAATAACAGAAAGATTATGATTGTAGAAATAGAAACATTGCCTACGCCAATAGTAGAAGTAGTTAATGCTGATACTTATCATGTATTTGCAGAGGTGCAGCCGCCGATGGTGGTGGAGGTGATGGGGTTGTTTCCTACAAATATTATAAGCCAAGATGTAGATGGCGGGACAATTTTTTAAATAATAAATAAACAAAATAATGCCAAACAAAATTTTAATTAAAGGAAAACTAACAACAGGTGCGCCTGCTCTTACTGATTTAGCAGTTAGAGAAATGTGCTACGTAGTACCAGACAGTAATTTATACATAAAAAAAGATGCGGCTACCATCGTATTGCTTGGTGGGGTGGCATTATTAAATAACGCTGCCCTTACAGGTATTCCCACAGCACCCACGGCTGCAAATGCAACCAATAGTACACAAGTAGCTACCACGGCGTTTGTACAAGCATTGGTGGCTGGTTTAGCTGCTGGCGATATGCTAAAAACTGTATATGATACCAATAATAATGGTAGAGTAGATACGGCAGATAATTCGCTACAACTTGGTGGTGTGGCAGCTGCAAGTTATGCCACTAATGCAAGTGTAACGGCTCAAATAAATGCATTAATAAATTCGGCGCCAGGAGTGTTGGATACACTTAGTGAACTTGCTACGGCTTTGGGCAATGATGCAAACTTTGCCGCAACGATGACAACAAATTTAGCTGGTAAGATTGGCTGGAACGATATAATAGATGGAGGTACATTCTAATGCCAAACATTATAAAAATATTATTTAGTAAACTAACAGGCACTACGCCCGCTACATTGGTAGATGGGCGTATTGCTATTAATCAAAAGGATAGAAAATTTTTTTATCCGGATGAAAACAATGTGGTAAGAAGTGCCATGCTAATGGATGTAGATGTGCAAATATTTATTAATAATGGCACATGGACGAAACCCGCCGGTGCTAAATCAGTAAATGTTTTATTGATTGGAGGTGGAGCAGGCGGCGGCAGTGGTAGGAAGGGAGCGGCGGCAACACAAAGAAATGGCGGCGGTGGCGGTGGCACAGGAGGTGTGTCTATTTTGGGTCATTCAGCGACTGATTTGCCTGCTACTGTAAATATAATAGTAGGTGCAGGTGGTGCAGGTGGTGCTGCTATTATAGCAAATAGCACAAATGGGTTGATAGGTGGTAATGGTGCGGCTAGCTCATTTGGTGCATTATTGAAAGCAAATGGCGGTGGTGCAGGTGGTGCAGGTACTGCATTAACAGGCAGTGCCGGTTTAGCTGGCACAGGTTTAAGTTTCAATGGTGCTTTGGGTGGCCCTTCATCTACTACAGGTGGAGCAGGTGGTAATGGTAATATATCAAACTATGCGCCAAGTGGTGCGGGTGCAGGTGGTAGCATTAATGCATCAAATGTAGCAAGCAATGGCGGCAATGGAAATAATGCAGCCACGTTTAGCAATGCCGTTCTTACAGGCAATGGAGGTGCTATAAATGTAGCTGGTGCTAATGGAGCTGCACCAACTAATAATTATTTAGGCTACGGTGGTGGTGGTGGTGGTAGTTCTATAACTGCCAATGCAGGTAATGGTGGTAATGGTAGTGGCTATGGCTCAG
>JAYSWO010000321.1:0-9817 GCA_043717975.1 Ferruginibacter sp.
AATCCACATCATAATTTAAGCTTGTTGGACGAATAAAATAGTTTATGAGTATTGGAGAATCACTATTATTTTTTAATTTAAAATTCACTAAGATTTTATCTTCAATATTTGGTATTGTCACTCTTTGATAAAATACTATAGAACTCTTTTTATCGCAGTTTTTTAAAGGTGTTACCCTGCCTGAAAACTTTCCTTTGTAAGGATTTATAGAGTCTTGTGAAAATATATAATATTTTAACGGGCTAGTTATATACCAATTTAAAGGTCGGTCATTATTCCCAACACATTCAAAATCGCTATTTCGAAACTTGCCATCCTCATTTATCTGAGCTATTCCTAAAAATGAAAGATGTATATATACAAAAGTTATGAATATTCTTAACATGGAAATTATTTAAAAATAGTTTATTTCGAATATAATTTATTAAGGCAATCTGTTTTGTTAAATCTTAGCTTTAATCTCCTCCACAATAAAAGCTGAAAAAAGATTCTATGCCGAAAGGCTGGCGGATGGGAAGTAGTACCCCACAGGAGGGAGGAACGACCGACGAGGAGTACTACGGACAGCCGCAACAAATGTTCAATATAGATTTGAAGCTCACAGCCCTTAAGAAAAAGACACAAAGCCCCCTAAATCCCCCGAAGGGGGACTTGCGAACGCTTCAAGTTTTAGAAATACATTATCTAATTCACGATTTTTATTTTACAAATTGCCAACTACTATTTGCCAATCGCAAACCACATTTTGCCAACTGAAAACCACCTCAAACACATACTTCATTTATCTCGTATCTTTGGAGCAAGTAAGGAAAAATATGGCTACAAAAAAAGCAACAAAAACTGCACCTGCAGTGGTGGATGCAATACAAGAAGTACAGGAAGATATGATAGAAGTGTTTGGTGCTAGGGAGCACAACCTCAAAAATATTGATATAAAAATTCCGAAAAATAAGTTGGTGGTGTTTACTGGTGTGAGTGGCAGCGGTAAGAGTAGTCTTGCCTTTGATACAATATACAACGAAGGGCAGCGAAGGTATATGGAAAGTTTTTCGGCGTATGCCAGGCAGTTTGTGGGCGATATGGAGCGCCCTGATGTAGATAAAATTACCGGCCTATCCCCAGTGATATCGATAGAGCAAAAAACAACCAATAAAAATCCACGAAGCACAGTGGGTACGATTACAGAAATTTATGATTTTTTGCGTTTGTTGTATGCAAGGGTGGGAGAGGCTTATAGCTACAACACAGGCAAAAAAATGGTAAAGTTTTCGGAGGAAGAAATTGTACAAAATATTTATAAAAAATTTGCTGGTAAAAAAATAAGCTTGTTGGCACCGCTAGTGCGTGGGCGCAAAGGGCATTACAGAGAGCTGTTTGAAGACATTCGTAAAAAAGGATTTTTAAAAGTGCGGGTAGATGGAGTTGTACTTGACCTTATGCCACGCATGCAATTAGATCGGTATAAAATACACGATATAGAAGTGGTGGTAGATAGATTGCAGGTGACGGACGATATGAAATTTCGTGTAAGCCAAAGTGTGCAAAAATGTTTGCAAATGGGGAAGGATTTGATGTTTGTGGCGGCCGAAGAAACCTCATCCCCCGCCTTTTCCAAAGGAGAAGGGGCCGGCGAGCTGTTTGCGAAAAAGAAAAAGTCTATAAAAATTGAAGACTCCACAACACCCTCTCCTTTGGAGAGGGAAAGGGGTGAGGTTTCTTCTGGCGTAACGATGTACAGCAAACAACTCATGTGCATTGACACTGGCATCAGCTACGAAGAACCATCGCCGAATGCATTTTCTTTTAACTCACCGTATGGTGCATGTCCGCATTGCAAGGGCTTGGGAAATGTGTATACGATAAATATAGAAGAAGTAGTGCCTGATAAAACCAAAACGGTGAAAGAGGGTGGTATCGTGCCTTTGGGTGAAGAGCGTGAGGCAAGTGTGTATAGACAAGTGGTGGAGTTTTCAAAAAAGTATAAAATAAATTTAGCTAAGCCGCTGCAAGATTTACCTCCTGCACAATTGGATTTGTTGCTCTACGGCGACCAAAATATTAGTCCTGATTTGAGTTTGGATATGAGCGATGAAACCTTGCCAATGACATACACGGGAAGTTATGAAGGTATCATTCCAATGTTGAAAAGATGGTTTGCATCGCCAAACAGCAATGAGGCTTTGCGTACATGGGTAGAAAAATTTATGCAGCTTGCACCCTGTACAACCTGCGAGGGCACTAGGCTTCGCAAAGAAAGCTTGTGGTTTAAATTTGATGAAAAAAATATTGCCGAGTTAAGTGCAATGGATTTAGATGTGTTGCATCATTGGTTTGAAGGGGTAGAAAAAAGATTGAGTGCAAAACAAAATACCATAGCAAAAGATTTGTTGAAAGAGATAAGAGAGCGGTTAGAATTTTTGCTTAATGTGGGACTTACTTACTTGACATTATATCGTCCATCGAAAAGTCTTAGCGGTGGAGAGTACCAACGTATAAGGCTTGCCACGCAGATAGGCTCGCAATTGCAGGGCATTACGTATGTGCTAGATGAGCCGAGTATTGGCTTACACCAAAGAGATAATATGCGCTTGATTTTGGCATTGCAAAACCTGAGAGATATTGGCAACAGTGTACTTGTAGTAGAGCATGACAAAGATATTATGATGGCTGCCGACCACTTGATAGACATTGGTCCAAAGGCTGGAACACATGGTGGGCGTATTGTAGCTGCGGGTACCCCGCAAGAAGTATTGGCATCGGATTCTGAAACGGCAAAATATTTAAAGGGCGAAAAAACAATTGCCATACCTGTAGAAACAAGAAAAGGAAATGGAAAATTTATAGAACTAAAAGGAGCTACAGGAAATAATTTAAAAAATGTATCGGTAAAATTACCATTGGGCAAAATGATTTTGGTAACGGGTGTGAGTGGTAGTGGAAAATCGACCTTGGTAAATGAAACGCTGTATCCATTGCTGGCAAAATATTGTTACAACAGCAAAGGCGATGCCATGCCACACAAAAGCATAAAGGGATTAGAAGAAATAGATAAAGTAATAGAGATAGATCAAAGCCCCATTGGGCGTACACCTCGAAGCAACCCAAGTACCTATTGCGGATTTTTTACAGATATACGCACATTGTTTGCTGCCATACCCGAAGCAAAAATAAGGGGCTACACGGCAGGGCGTTTTTCGTTTAACGTAAAAAGTGGCAGGTGCGAAGTGTGCGAAGGCGGCGGCATGCGTACAATAGAAATGAATTTTTTGCCCGATGTGTATGTGCATTGCGAAAAATGCAATGGTAAAAGATACAATAGAGAAACTTTAGAAATTAGGTACAAAGGCAAATCGATAAGCGATGTGCTGGATATGACGGTGGAAGAAGCTGTAGAATTTTTTAATGCCGTGCCGTGGATTTATAGAAAAATAAAAGTATTGCAAGAAGTAGGGCTTGGGTATATTACACTTGGGCAAAGCTCTGTAACCCTCAGTGGTGGGGAGGCACAGCGTGTAAAGCTTGCTACAGAATTGGGCAAAAGAGATACGGGAAAAACATTTTATATTTTAGATGAACCTACTACGGGTTTGCATTTTGAAGATATACAACACTTGCTAGATGTGTTAAATAAATTGGTGGACAGAGGTAACACTGTAATGGTGATAGAACATAACCTTGATATGATAAAAATTGCCGACCATATTATAGATATTGGCCCCGAAGGTGGACATGCAGGAGGGGAAGTATTGTACGCAGGCGAGCCAATGGGTATGCTTGATGTGAAGGAAAGTTTTACTGCTAAGTATTTGAAGGAGGAGTTTAGAGTTGCAGGGCGGGTGTAGGTTTTTATTGCTCCCATATTTTGTGGGTTAATAGTTGAGCCATTAAGAAGTTCGTAAACCTGTAAGGTCTTTTTTAGGGCTTGTATAATTTAGAAACTCTGATAAGATCTTATATTTTTTTGGGAAGTATGTGACAAATATAAACAAGCCAATGCTTTGCCCTGTGCTTTAGCACAGGGATAGAATGAATATAATAAAAGGGGCTTTAGCCCCAATACCATCGGGACTAAAGCCCCTTTTAAGAAAACATCTTCTTGCACCGACCTAAAGGTCGGCGCAATTTAAAAATTTCAAAAAACTCAGCAAACCTAAAAGGTCTTTTTTAGGGTTTGTTTAATTTAGGAGCTTCGATAAGACCTTATAAGTTTTTGCAGATACCCCTCGAATAATTAAATATTTTCCGCATCCATTTTTAATAGCATCACTTGGGTAATACCTTCTGCACGTTTTTTTGCTAATGTAGTTTTTGTTCCTTTAAACAATTCATCCAAAGTGCTGTTGAATAAAAATAACCATGCATCAAAATGTTTTTTTTGTAACGGGAATATTTTATTGATATCAAAATGTACCGCCATAGCATTTTTTTTATACACAGGATTGTCTAATAAAATGGTTTCCCAAAAATCGACTATTAATGGAATGTGCTGTTCCCAATTTATGGGAACTATTTTTGTAAAAATAATCCCTATCGTTTCATCTACAATTACTTTTTTGTAAAAAGATTGTATAAATGTGTCTATATCTGCACGGGTTTCTATATCTCTTGTCGTGGCCATGATGTTTTATAATTATTATAAAAAAATTAGTACAGGAGAATATGTTTTTTCTAATACCCATACTTCCCTTTCCATCTTTCCTTCAAAAATTTTCTTATCTCATTTTCCTTAGCGTTTTCTTGGGGTGTATAAAATGCTTTGCCCATTAATTCATCTGGAAGAAATTCTAATGCTGCAAAATTGTTTTCAAAATTGTGTGCGTATTTATAATCTTTGCCATAATCCATTTTCTTCATAAGCTTTGAGGGTGCATTGCGTAGGTGCAAGGGCACAGGTAAATCGCCATGTTGTTTTACCGCAGCAAGCGCATCGTTTATAGCCATGTAAGATGCATTGCTTTTTACAGAAGTAGCCAAGTACACCGCACATTGCGATAATATAATTCTACTTTCAGGATACCCAATCATATTAACCGCTTGAAAAGTATTGGTAGCAAGTAGCAATGCATTGGGATTGGCATTGCCAATATCTTCGCTGGCAAAAATAACCATGCGGCGTGCAATAAATTTTACATCTTCGCCGCCCTCTATCATACGAGCCAACCAATAAACAGCTCCATTGGGGTCACTGCCACGCATACTTTTTATAAATGCAGAAATGATATCGTAATGTTGCTCCCCTTTTTTATCGTAGAGTGCTATGCGTTGTTGGGCAATTTGCATAACAACATCATCTGTAATCAACGCATCATTATCTAAAACATCTGTAACCAATTCCAACAAGTTCAACAGTTTTCTTGCATCGCCTCCACTTATATTAATGAGTGCTTCTGTATCTTGTAATTGTATATTTTTTGTTTTTAAAACAACATCATTAGCAATAGCATGTTGTAGCAATCCAATTAAATCATCTTTATTCAACGCTTTTAATACATACACTTGGCAGCGGCTAAGCAATGCACTGTTTACTTCAAAAGATGGATTCTCAGTAGTGGCACCAATTAATGTAATCGTTCCTTTTTCTACAGCACCTAGGAGTGCATCTTGTTGGCCTTTATTAAAACGATGTATCTCATCAATAAATAAAATGGCCCCTTGTTGTTTTTTTGCATTGTCTATTACCTCTCTTATATCTTTTACACCTGCGGATATAGCACTGATAGTATAGAAAGGTTGCTGTAATGTATTGGCAATAATATTTGCCATGGTTGTTTTGCCTACACCTGGCGGCCCCCATAAAATCATAGACGGAACTTTGCCATGCTCTATTGCGGTTCTTAAAATGCTGCCATTTCCAGTAAGGTGCTGTTGGCCAATTAGTTCATCTAATTTATTTGGGCGAAGCCTTTCTGCAAGTGGAGGTAAATTCATACCCAAAGTTAATCAATAAGCAAACTTTGTATAAGAAATTTATGAAGAGGAGAGGAAAAAAGGGGTGAGAAAATTAGCAAAGCATGGCAACGAAGTAAATTATGTGGGGGTTTTGGGTAAAGCGGTTGCAAAAATGCGGTGCTTAGGGATACTAAATAAACTTCTGTTGTATGCTTTGCATATTCTCGATATTTTAAACGAGTTATTGTAGAAAATATTGTCAAAAAAATAGATTTGTTTTCTTTAATAGATTTTAAAAATTTTTTTAAAGCAAATCTTTTATTTACATGATGCGTTTGAAATGTAAAAAGTCATTAATATTCCAATTTTCTTTTATGTGTAAGTTATCATTTTGTAGTAAAAAACTAGGTTTTTGTTGTCTTATTATTATCTTTTAGTTGCGGCATTCTTATTAAATAAATTATCTAAT
This sequence comes from Ferruginibacter sp., assembly GCA_043717975.1. Lineage (GTDB taxonomy): Bacteria > Bacteroidota > Bacteroidia > Chitinophagales > Chitinophagaceae > Ferruginibacter. The sequence continues at coordinate 6,359 of JAYSWO010000321.1, forward strand.
AAGAAACCCAAGACAAGCTTATTTAAAATCTAAAAATCTCACTAATGAGAAATTTTAAACTAGCTAAAGGCATAGCATTATTGTCTTTCATTTTAATTCTTTTTTTTACGTTTTATGCGCAAAATGGAAATGGTTAAGACCAAAATTGTCAAAATGTTGAAACTTACAACGTAAATTTTAGTACACTTCCTCCATTGGCTAACGCTGTAAATGGTGATTTTCTTGTGAAATACTACCAAATTTTGCATCTTTCCAAACGGCAATAATGAGTATTTGTGAAGCAACCACAGCTATTGTTGCTACTACTGCCCAACCAATATTTTTTGTAAAATATAAAAACATAGCTGCTAAAAATAGAAAACTTGTAAGCAACCAGACCATACCCATTGGTTTAGAAACCCCCTTTGTAATTTATGTAATACTACGACAGCCAAATGCTTTGGCAAAACCTATCGTATGAATAAGACCATGTACTAATATTATTAAAGCCACAACATACCTGATCATTATAAACATTTTTGCCAATAAAAATTATTTCCACAGGTTTACTCAAACCAGATACAAAGAACGATAATGCCGAATGTGAGATATATGATAACAATCACTTTTTTATTTGTTATTGGTCATGATAATTTTTTTTGCATAAAGCTAGTTTTGTGCTAATAAAAATTTAAACTATGCTGGGAGAACTCAACGAAACAGAAATAAATAATCTACTTACAAGTCAAGCTTTGGGAAGACTGGCTTGTACAGACGGTTTGAAGCCATACATTGTACCCGTAACCTACACATACGATGGTAACTACATTTATGGGCAAACGAATATTGGTAGCAAACTAAAAATTCCTCGAAAAAACCCAAATGTTTGTTTTGAAGTAGAACGCATGCTGGATATGGCTAACTGGCAATCCGTTATAGCATATGGAAAATTTGAAGAGCTAAGCGGTATTGAAGCTTCAAAAGCCAGAGAAGTGTTGATGGGCAATGTATTTTCTCTTCTTACAAGCAGCACAGTGCATTCGCATGAGCATGAGGTAACTTCCACACTAGATGACAACAATAGGTTAAAATATGTGATGTACAGAATTAAAATATCCAAAGTAACGGGTCGTTTTGAAAAAAGATAGAACCATTTTCCATTCCCAATACATTTCACAAAAAATAGATTACATGAAATTTTTTAAACAACTAGCTATAACAGCATTGATGGCGATATTTGCATTTGTAACCTCCTTTGCCCAATCCGAAAAAAATTTTATTGAAAACAAAGATGGCATGCAAGGTCTATGGATTATTGCATTTGCTTGCATTTTACCGCTATTGGTTATTATTACAATTCTTTATATAAAATTTAGGGGCCGCTTCGATGAAAGAAATGAGCAAAACAAAAGAAACAGCGATAGCATTTATGAAGAAGAATTAAAAACGCTAGATGCTATACAAATAAATAAACTCATTACCATTAAAAACAAAGACTGTTGCGGAACTTGCGCGGGGCAAAAAACATGTACCAATACTGCATCCAAAATAACCGCTGTCCTTTCTTTATTGCTGTTTACTTCTATTAGCAGTTTTGCACAAACTACTTCCGCTACAGGTAAGCCTTTTTTAAGCCAACCGGGTATTATTATTACCATCATATTATTGCTCATACCCATACTGTTGGGTGTAGCATTTGCATTGGTAAAAGCAAACAATGCTTTAAAAGCCTTTACCAATGCAAAAAAATTAAAGGAGGCCAAAGGTTTTGCCTCATACATTGATAAACTAGATGATACCGTTTTACAAAATGAATTGCTACAAAGAAAAAGCAATTTAAATTTTAATTTAAGTAACAATGAATTATCGGGTACAGAAATGCCGGCTGATACAAAAGGAATTATTAGCAATGTAAGTGATAAGCATGCGGTGCATTATACAGCTGTAAAAAAAAGGGCTACCATTCGCCCAGCATTGGATAAAGATATTACAAAATTAATTTTATGGTATATAGGCTGTGCTGCATTTTGGTTGGTAGTAGGCACAGGCATTGGGGAATATTTGGGAATAAAATTTGTAGCGCCCGATACTGACCATATAAGTTGGTTAAGCTTTGGCAGGCTACGCCCTGTGCATACCAATATTGTTTTTTGGGGTTGGGCATCGCTAGGTATGATAGGGCTTGGTTATTATGTAGTGCCTACCGTGAGCAATGCAAAAATATACAGTATAAAATTGGGATGGATTGCATTGATATGCACAAACATCATGGTAATTGCTGGTTCTATTTGTTTAATGAGTGGTATAAATAATGGAGGAGGAGAGTTTAGAGAATACATTTGGCCTGTAATGGCATTCTTTGCAGTAGCACTCATTCTTACACTGTACAATTTTGTAATGACGGTGGCTAAAAGAACCACAAAAGAAATCTATATTTCTAATTGGTATATTATTTCAGCCATTATTTTTACCATCATTGTAGCACTTACAGCCTACTTACCTTTTTGGCAAAAGGGCATTGGCGAAACAATTGTACAAGGCTATTTTATGCACTCGGGTGTGGGCATGTGGTTTACATTATACACACTAGGGTTGATGTATTATTTTATTCCACAGCAAATAAACAAACCCATATATGCATACAGTTTGGGTATATTGGCTTTTTGGACACAAATCATTTTTTACACCATTATAGGTACACATCACTTTGTATTTAGCTCCATACCATGGTGGTTGCAAACCGTAGCTATTGTAGGTAGTGCAGGCATGATTATTCCTGTACTCGCAGCCACAATAAATTTTACCATGACGTTTAAAGGGCATTGGAACAAAGTGGCAAACAGCTACACATTGCCTTTCTTTTTTGTAGCGGTAGTATATTATTTTTTGGTTTCCATGCAAGGCACCGTAGAGGCTTTTAAATTTACCAACCTACTGTGGCATTTTACTGATTTTACCGTAGCGCACGCCCACGCAGGGTTTTACGGCATCATTACTTTTGTACTATGGGGTGGCATATATGCCATAGTGCCAAGGCTTACGGGCAAAGAACCTCCACAACATTATGTAGGTGCACATTTTTGGATAGCATTTATTGGTTTACTTTTTTATGTAGTGCCATTATCCATTGGTGCCACATTTAGGGGATTAATGTGGATGGATAGCAAACCATTTATAGATAGTGTAACCATGATGTTTCAATACTGGATATGGCGTGCAATTGGTGGTAGCTTAATGTTTATCTCTCACCTCATTTTTGCATACAACTTTTATAAAATGGTAACCAAACAAGTAAAAATAATAGATGTAAAAGAAGAAGCCATACATCAATTAGAAATATTGAGAGAAGAACCTGTAGTAGCTTAAATTTTATCAACGAAAAACTATTTAATAAAATGAATGTATTTAACGACCATAAAAAATTATATCCTATTGCAGGATTGCTATTTTTAGTACTTACCTATGTAACGGTAATAATGC
>JAYSWO010000322.1:0-3903 GCA_043717975.1 Ferruginibacter sp.
CGTTCAATACTGATTTATTTAGATGGAAGCAAAGAACAGGACGAAAAAATAATGCACTACCAAAAACAAAACCGTGCAGGATTAATAGACCACTATGCAGAAAAGCAAATGCAAAAAAAATTAATGCAGATGCAACAAGTATTAGAACCCATACGAGTAATAAATCCTTTTGCACCGCTGATAGATTTACCAAAAGAAATATTTAAACCAAGACGTACACTACCACTATTATTAAGCTTTATAGAAGCGATTACATTTTATTATCAATGCCAACGAGAACAGAAAGTAGAAGAAAGCACCGGAGAAATTTTTATTGAAACGCACCCGGCAGATATTGAATGGGCTTTTAAATTATTGCGTGATGTATTGTTTAGAAAGAGTGATGAACTAAGCGGAGCAGCAAGAGAATTTTATGAATGGCTGAAACAATGGGCAATCAACAAAGCAAATAAAAAAACAGGCTTTTACGGTAGTGATGTACGCAAAGATAACCGCATACACCCACGTACATTAAGCAGATACTTACAAGAGTTAACCGATTATGGATTACTGGAAATAACAGGCGGAAATAGGCACAAATTAGGCTACACCTACAAGGTAATAACAAACAAAGATTATCAGGCATTACAACAAAGCATTGATGAGCAAATAAAAAAAGTAATGGAAAATGTTTGGAAAGCTTTTAACGAAAGGAACACACAGCCCACAGAAGTAAAGGCAATCAAGAAAACAAAAGACAAACCCGAAGGGTTCACGAATACCAATAAAAAACAAATAATAAGTGAGTAAATAAGGCAGTCGGACAAGTGTAAGACAAAACCGCTATTGACTTACTCAAATGCCTATCCATCAAAGCAAACAAGCCAGTAAGACATACCACATAAAAAGCAAGGCTGATGAAAAAATTAATACTCAAAAGTGAAAATTACCAATACATAGAAAATAGTTTTAGAGAGTGGTTAGACGTGTTGGGCTATGCACCATCAACGGTTTACCAGTTGCCTACACACATACGAGAACTGTTTTATTATTTAGAGCAAAAAGGTATTACACATATCAACCAGGTTGATACCAAACAAATCAAAGAATTTTACAATCAATTAAAAACCCGCACCAATCAACGCTTTGGAGGTGGTTTAAGCAATGCGTATTTAAACAAACATTTGCAAGCTCTGTATAAGTTCAGCGATTATTTAAGACAAAGTGGACGATTAATATTACCGAGTTTAAATATAGAATGGGAAGCAAACGACACCGAAGAAATTACCTACTTAACACAAGATGAAATAAAAGAACTGTTTGCAGCAACGTATGGATTTAATGAAGGAACAAAATTAGAACCTTTAAACATAAGAGATAGAGCCATACTCAGCATATTTTACGGATGTGGATTAAGAAGGAACGAAGGATTTAGTATAGATATAAACGATATAAATTTTGATAGAAGGATAGTACACGTAAGAAAGGGCAAAGCCTATAAAGAACGGTTTGTACCGTTTAATAAAGCCAATGCAAAATATTTAGAAGAATACCTATACGATTGCAGACCAGTGTTAGTAATGGATAAGAGAGAAGAAGCATTTTTTATAAGTCAGAGAGGTAAACGAATGGAAACGCAAAGTATGGGATTACGCTTGAAATTATTACAACAACGAACGGACAACATTGCATTACAACAAAAAAATGTAAGGTTACACGTATTGCGCCACAGCATTGCCACACACCTTTTACAAAACGGAATGAGTTTAGAAAAGATAAGCCGTTTTTTAGGTCATAGCAGTTTAGAAAGTACGCAAGTGTACACGCACATAGTTGAAGCAGAAAAGAACGGCACAGAGCCAATTTTAAAGCCACAGGCATACAATAACATTACACGTTATCCATACGCACAATTACACGAAGATGAGCGGTAAACTAAGATTAGGAAAAACAGCCGACAGCAGAACAAGAAGAAAATTAAATGTTGTTGAAGATGTAAACAAAGCTGTATTACTGCAACAAGTATTAAGCGAACAAAAAGACTTTGCGAATTACTTATTATTAAAAGGCTTTAGCACAACTACAACCAACCGTTATATAAGAGATGCAGAAAATTTTATAGAATGGATAAAAAAGGAAAATGTAGAAACAGAAACCGTAAGTTATGCAGATGTATTGCACTACATACAACATAAGCGAAGCACTGTAAAGCAAAGAACCATCAGCATACACGTTAACAGCATCAAACATTTTTATAATTATTTAAACACTACAGGACAAGTAACAGACAATCCAACCACACAAATAGAAATCAAAGGAATAAAGAGAAAAATATTATACCACACATTAACCAAACAAGAATTAGAAAGCCTTTACAATAAGTTTGAATTACCGAAAGATGATGACCCAAACAAAAATCAAAACTGGTTTAAAACCTCTGTACTGGCAGCAAAGAGAAACAAAGTGATATTGGGATTAATGATTTATCAAGGCTTAAATAGCAATGAAATAAGGACTTTAACGGTAAAAGATATGAAGCTGAGAGAAGGGAAAATATATGTATCAGGAACAAGAAGAAGCAACGAAAGAGAACTAAATTTAGAAGCCCATCAGATATTGGATATAATGGAATACACTTTGCAAACACGAAACGAATTATTAAAGCAAACAAAAAAAGAAAGTGATAAACTCTTTACCAGTACAGGCAATGGAGAAGGTTTTAATAATGTGATGCAAAAATTAATGAGCAAATTAAATAAGATAAACAGCAAAATAACATCAGCCAAACAAATACGCACATCAGTAATTACGCAATGGTTAAAACTCTACAACCTAAGACAAGTGCAGTATATGGCAGGGCATCGTTACGTAAGTTCAACAGAAAGTTATTTAATAAATGACTTGGAAGATTTACAAGACGACATTACAAAATTCCATCCTACGAACTAAACGGAAGAAAAAGAAGCGGTAAAAAAAATTGCTTGGGCTTTTGGTGCCGCCTGTTTTTCTGTCATAGTTTTTGTATCAACGCACTTGCAGCACATTGCTTTTTGCTTTAGAATTTAATTGTTTTTTTTAGCGGATAAAAGCAAAAATCAAAGAGCTGCACCAACCGCACAAAACAAAAACATACGCCATAAAAACAGTCGGAAGCTACTTCGCATAATTTTGGCTTGGCGTCATTAAAACGAACGCCAAGCCAGCGGCACATTATGCGAAATAGCCACCAAAAGCCCAAGCAATTTTTTTTGAGTTGTTTTATACACCTCCCTCCGGTCAAGCAAGTGTAAAGCCTCCGGCAGGTAGGTGCTTCGCATTTTTTTATTGGGGCAATCTTCCAATGCCCCAAACCCCTTTGGATGCTCATTTTTATTGATAGATAAAACGCACAATCCAACGCTAAAGCCTTTTTTATCTATCAATAAAAATCGAGCTGTAGTTTTTGCGCCTAAAGAAAAACGTTTTAAAAGATGATGTAAAAAATAGTAAGGCAACGAGCGAAAGCATTTTTTGCATCAGCTTTTAAAATGAGCCAACCGTAGGGCGGCAGGGTGTGTAAGCTCGTGCGAATAATCAAATAAAATCAAAGGGCTGATGATGTTCTGCTTTTTTGAGTGTCGGCAAGCATTGCGTATAAGAGAATAGCTAAACGACCGTTTTAATGGCTTTTAGCGACACTTATGCGCAGTGCTTTTTAGCGTTGGGAAAACAGAACATTAGCAGACCTTTACCGCTTCCCTTTAAAATCCTGTTGAAAAAACAGAGAAATATTTACTAATAAACTTTTGTAAAATGGTATCTTTGGAACTCTAATAAAAAATCTTTGTACACACGAAGCAACACATATAACGATACTGTAAATTTTTTTCTTGTAACTAAGGAAAAAAACGTGAGTACATCAGAAATTTACAAAGACTATCATAC
>JAYSWO010000323.1:0-1517 GCA_043717975.1 Ferruginibacter sp.
CCTTCTTCTAAAGTTTGAATAGCTGTATATGTATTGAGTGTAATGTTAACTTCATAGCCTACTCCATTTACATCCACATAAACCTGTGCGGCACTTTTATACGTAAATTTTCCTCTTAGATATGCATACATAAACACTCAAAAATATCAATAGCGAAAATAAGGTTTTTTCTGTAGATGTATCATTTTTTATTGTTTTAAATAATTCTAACTTTTTTATCCTCAATATTTGCAAAAGAATGATTTAAATGTGCAAAAAAATATAATTATGGCAAATTTGATGTTGCACGTAAATTTCCATCACAATCATTTGGGTTATATTTACAGCAAATTAACCCAATTATTTTTAACAAATAAACCGCAGAATGGATAAAATAACCGCAGCAATTACAGGTGTAGGTGGCTATGTACCCGAGTATAAACTTACAAATAAGATATTGGAAACCATGGTAGATACCAATGATGAGTGGATAAAAACCCGTACTGGTATAGATGAAAGAAGAATTTTGAAAGGAGAAGGACTTGGTAGCAGTGATTTAGGTGTGGGTGCCGTAAATGATCTTTTACAGAAAAAAGGCATATCTCCTGATGAAATAGATTGTTTGATATGTGCCACCGTTACACCCGACATGACTTTTCCTGCTACTGCAAATATTATTTGCGATAAAATTGGAATAAAAAATGTACTAAGTTTTGATGTGAATGCAGCTTGTTCTGGCTTTCTTTTTGCACTAACTACAGGCGCAGCATTTATAGAAAGTGGACGTTATAAAAAAGTAATCATTGTGGGTGCAGATAAAATGAGCGCCATTGTAGATTATACAGATAGAGCTACTTGTGTAATTTTTGGTGATGGAGCAGGTGCCGTTTTATTAGAAGCATCTACGGATGATAATGGTATAAAAGATAGTATATTAAAGAGTGATGGCAGCGGACGTAATTTTTTACATATGAAAGCTGGTGGTTCTGTAAAACCTTCTACAATGGAAACCGTAATGGCAAAAGAGCACTATATATATCAAGAAGGGCAATCTGTTTTTAAATTTGCCGTTAAAGGTATGGCAGATGTGAGTTACGAATTAATGGAAAGAAATAATTTAACGGGAGATGATATAGCCTGGCTTGTACCCCACCAAGCAAATTTGCGCATAATAGATGCCACAGCAAATAGAGCAGGCATACCAAAAGAAAAAGTGATGATAAATATTGAAAAATACGGCAACACAACAGCTGGTACCATCCCACTTTGCTTGTGGGAATGGGAAAGCAAATTAAAAAAAGGTGATAATTTAATATTAGCCGCTTTTGGCGGTGGGTTTACCTGGGGAGCTACATGGGTAAAGTGGGCATATTAAGAAGTTTAAAATTATTGAAGGTTGTTGAAGGGGTTGAAGGTTGAAGGTTCAAGGTTAGAGGTTCAAAGTTTTGGAGTGATTGCCGTCGTTTCGTATCGAAGGGTGGGATATTGTGTTGGACGTACCAACAACGTGGAGGAAGGTTATTTAATTTAAGAAACTT
>JAYSWO010000324.1:0-9716 GCA_043717975.1 Ferruginibacter sp.
TGAAACAAACCCGAATTTTAATCTTGCAATCATTGTTTCTGTACATCAAAATCCAAAAGAATTTTATCCGAATGTGAAAATTGTGAAAAGTATTGAAGAAGTACTTGCTGATGCAACAATAGATTTGGTAAGCATTTGCTCGCCAAACGAAACCCATTTTGCTTATACAAAACTTGCACTGCATGCGGGCAAACATGTGTTGGTAGAAAAACCATTTACCGCAACAAGTAAAGAAGCTGAGGAATTAATTTCACTAGCAAAAGCACAAAATAAAATGTTAACAATTTTTCAAAATAGAAGATGGGATAGTGATTTTCTAACAATAAAGAAATTGATTAATGAAAATACATTGGGAGAAATATTAAATTTTGAAATTCACTTTAATAGATTTAAGCCTACTTTGAATGTAAAAAAATGGAAAGAAAACATTTCTCCAGTGAATGGTATTTTATACGATTTGGGTGCGCATATTATTGACCAAACGTTGGTACTTTTTGGTGCACCAAAAGCTGTATGGGGGCAAACTTTTATACAAAGAGAAGGGTCCGTAATTGATGATGCATTTGATATACAATTGGATTATGGCAAACTGAAAGTTACATTACGCTCTAGCTTAATGGTGAGAGAAGATGGCCCAAGATATATTATACATGGCAAAAAAGGCTCTTTTGTAAAATATGGAATGGATGTGCAAGAAGACCAATTAAAAACTGGTATGACACCAATGGATATTGGATTTGGTATGGAGCACATTACAAAAGGAGGCATGCTATATACAGAAAAAAATGGATTGCCAATTACAGAAAAAATAGAAACAGAAAAAGGAAATTGGGCTTTGCTATTTCAAAATGTATATGATGCAATAGTGCATAATGAACCATTATTGGTAAAGCCAGAAGCAGTGTTGGCGCAAATAAAAATCATGGAGCTTGTTAAAAACAAAAAATGAATTGTGCTATTTGACTATTATTAATATAACACAATTCATTTACTTATACCTTATTTAAGAATTTATTCATTAACAGCTATAGCTCTTTCCATTTTTAACTCTACCACATTTGCACCCATATGGCACTGACCATTAAACGATGCTGTTGGTTCTATTTGTAATTTGCCAGCATACAAATCTCCATCTACAACAGCTTTTCCATGCAAGTACAATAAGTCTTCCATTTTTATTTTACCTTTTACTGTACCCATTACATCTGCATTTTTACCAGTAATATCTCCTTCTACAAAGCCCCTTGCACCAATAATGACTTTGGCTTTTGCATCTAAGTTTCCAATTATTTTTCCATCTATGCGTATATCGCCATTGCTTTCTACATTACCTGTAATAGTAGTACCTGCGCCAATAATGGTTGTTGATGATGCATGTGTTTCATCAATAGACGATTTGTTTTTTGATTTGAACATAATGTTTTGTTTTAAGATTTTCAAGAAAGAGGTAGCTAGTAAAAATATGCTTTTTCTTTATAAAAACTAAAGAAGGGCCATAAATTATGAGATTTTACCAACTTTTGTACGCATCTGTAAAGTACAAACCTTTGCAATACACTACTATAACGATATTTTTGTTTTTTTAATGTGTGCATTTTTACTTTTTTTTAATTTTCTTTGTAAAAGCTTAGCAATTTGATTTTTAAAGTATCTGTAATCTGTAGGTTTTAGAAAAAAACTTATCGGGAGCATTTCTAATAAATAAATAATGAAACAGAATAACCCTTTATCTCTTTTATTTTTTGCTTTAATAATATTTGTAAATTGTAATTATGTAAATCCAACAGAAAAAAAACTAAGCACCACTTTTACTTCCACAGCATTACAAAATATTATTCCCAAACCTTTAGCCATAAAAGCAACTGGTTTCGCTTTTGAGGTAACGAAAGAAACATCCATTATTTTAAACGATTCTACCCCTGCCTTATTAAAACTTGGGCAATATCTTTCCAACATGTTAAAACCTGCTACAGGTTTTCCGTTAAATATAGCTACAACAAAAAAGGAACAAACAGCAGGCAATATTTTTCTTTTCCTTACAACAGATAGTCTTTCAAACAAAGAAGGATACGAACTTAGTATTTCAACAGATTCTGTTTATTTAAAAGCCACTACTATTGAAGGTTTGTTTAGGGGTATTCAAACACTTAGGCAATTATTTCCTGACGAAATAGAAGCAGATAGTGTGCAAAGTATTCCATGGCAAATACCAACGGGTTCTGTATCTGATTATCCAAATTATGAAATGCGTGGAACCATGCTAGATGTAGCTCGACATTTTTTTGAGGTAGAAGATGTGAAACGCTATATTGATTTAATTTCGTTTTATAAAATGAATGTACTGCATTTGCATTTATCTGACGACCAAGGCTGGCGCATAGAAATAAAAAAATGGCCGAAGCTTACTACACACGGAAGTAAAACAAAAGTGGGTGGAGGCAAGGGTGGTTTTTTTACTCAAGATCAGTACAAAGACATTGTACAATATGCAAGTGAAAAATATATTACTATCATTCCTGAAATAGATATGCCAGGACATACGAACGCAGCATTGGCTTCTTATCCATTTTTAAACTGTGATGCAAGTAATCCAAAGCCAAAAGTATATACTGGCATGAAGGTGGGCTTTAGCACACTATGCACTAGTAATGAAAAAGTATATGCATTTATAGATGATGTAATAAATGAATTGGCAGCCCTTACACCTGGCCCATATATACATGTAGGGGGAGACGAAAGTCTTGCTACAAAAACAAAAGATTACATAAAATTTATTAATAGAGTACAGGGCATCGTAAAAAAACATGGAAAGCATACTATAGGTTGGGATGAAATAGCTTTATCTACATTGCAACCAAATAGCATTGCGCAACATTGGGATAATGTATCTAATCCTATACTAGCTGTAAAAAAGGGAGCAAAAATATTAATGTCGCCTGCAAAAAAAGCATACCTCGATATGAAATACCATGCCAATACAAAAATTGGATTAGCATGGGCAGGTTATACAGAAGTAGATGATGCATACAATTGGAATCTTGCTACACATATAAAAGGAATTAGTAAAGAAAATATTATTGGGATAGAAGCGCCGCTATGGACAGAAACAGTGAAAAATATAAAAGATATAGAATACATGGCTTTTCCTCGTATACCTGGATACGCAGAAATTGGTTGGTCGCAAGAGGCAGGAAGAAACTGGAATGAATATAAAATAAGATTAGCAAAACATGGCAAAAGAATGAAAGCTATGAAAATAAATTTTTACAGATCGAGCAAAGTGCCTTGGCAATAAAACAACAAAAAATGATGAACACAAATTTGAATACAGCATTGGGAAGGTTTAGAACGGTAGCATTTTTAGAAGGATGTTCTTTTTTACTTTTTGCCTTAACGATGCCTCTGAAATATTTTTATAAACTACCAATGCCGAATAAAATTGTAGGCACTATACATGGCGGCTTATTTTTACTGTACATTGTTTTATTAGCTATTGTGGCTTACAAAAACAAATGGAGTATTGTCAAAATATTTTTAGCATTCATAGCTTCGCTTATACCCTTTGGCACTTTTTACGCTGATAAGAAACTGTTTAGAGAATAGCTAGTACTTAATAGCAGCTTACTTTTAAAATGTATATGGTAACCCTTTTGTGGTATTGCCAATTTATGCTTTGCAATTTACTTTTATGTCGATAAAAAAAGACATATGAAAAAAGTAATAATTGCATTTGCATTACTATTCTGTTTTACAAAAAGCAATGCGCAAATAAATATTCTTGATAGAATAAAACAAAAGGCAAAAGACAAAGCCAACCAAAAGATAGATCAAAAAATAGATAAAACTATTGATGATGCAGTGGATAACCCCAAGGGCAAAAAAACAAATACCAACAATAACAATGAGCCTATAAATAATGAAGAAGGCAATACCAATAGCAATAAAAAGAAAGACAATGGCAGTTTAAAAAGCTACAGTAAATTTGATTTTGTGCCTGGTGAAAAAATGGTAGCTGCAGAAGATTTTAGCCAAGATGCTGTTGGTGATTTTCCGGATAAATGGAATACCAATGGTAGTGGAGAAATTGTAACCTTAAGCAATACCACCGGTAAATTTTTAATGACTAAAAAAGAAAATGTTTTTTACCCAGAGTGGATAAAAGATTTGCCAGATAATTTTACATTAGAATTTGATCTTGTATGCTCAGAAAAATTTAGTTTTTATAGTGGTGTGTTTATTGCAGGTTTTAGTACCGCTACTAAAATAGGTGCAGACTTTAGAAAATTTGCACGATTTGGTGAGGGCAGAATAGAAAAAGGTGGTGGCTTTGAAGTAGGTTTTCACCCTGAGGGAGCTGGTGGTACGCAGGGTACAACCTACTTCTTCTCTTCATATAATCATGAAGAGTTTTTAAAAAACGATGCGAGCCAAAATCAATTTAGCCAACCACAAAAAATAATGGCACATGTGTCTATTTGGCGGCAAAAAACTCGGGTAAGGGTGTATATGGATGATAAGAAAATATGGGACTTACCAAAAGCAATGGCCGATGGATTGAAATTAAATAGTCTGTATTTTAGAAACGATGGTGCAGAAAATGATAATGATACTTATTACTTAGGAAATATTAGACTTGCTGTGGGAGCTCCTGATACAAGAAACAAACTTATAACCGAAGGCAAATTTGTAACCCACGGCATTTTATTTGATGTGAACAGCGATAAAATAAAACCTGAAAGCTATGGCACCTTAAAAGATATAGCCAATGTATTAAATGAAAATGCAGATGTGAAAATAAAAATAGTAGGGCATACAGATAGCGATGGCGATGATGCTACCAACATGGCATTATCTAAAAAGAGAGCAGAGGCAGTGAAGAATGCGTTATCTAAAGAATTTTCTATAGATACAAACAGGATGGAAACAGATGGTAAAGGCGAAAGCCAACCAATAGATAAAAACAACACATCGCTAGGCAAGGCAAATAATAGAAGAGTAGAACTGATAAAACTATAAGAAAGGAAAACTATAAAGAAGGAACAATTTGCTTTCTCTTTTTTTGAGTAACAACGAATCGTTTTCAATAACTTTGAAAGTGGAATAATGTTTACACGTCATTAATTTATTTGAAAATGAAAAAGAGTTTAATCTCATCACCATTTTATAGTTCTATTCTTTGCACAGCATTTGCACAAAAAAATAAAAGTATAAGTAAAAAAAACAATATGGAGTATGGCTTTTTGAGTAGCGCAAATTTTAATACCATTAGAAAAAACAATGTAAATATATTTTTAAAACAAAACCTTACCAATTATGCTGGCATAAGTGTAGGCGGTTATTTTAAAGTAAACATAAATCCATCGTTTGGTATAAAAGTTTTAGCGCAATACGATCAGAATGGGTATAGGTTAGATGGGTTAAGTTTTGAAATTGGCAATGGCACAGGTATTGCGTTAGGAAATGCAACTATAAAAACTACCTATTTAAACGTGCCAGTGGCAGGAGAATTTACATTTGGTAATAAAATTAAATACTATATAAATACAGGTCCCTATGTTGGTTTTCTTCTAAACAGTAACGTAATTAGTAAAATTTCATCAATAGCAAATTCTACTGCAAGTACTACAAAAACAAAATCGGATGGTCACAAGCGCACCAACTTTGGTGTCGCTGTTGGTACTGGTACCTTAATCCCCATTTCTAAAAAATGCCATTGCTTGTTGGTATAAAAAATAATATTGGATTGTCAAATATTATTAAACCCATATCTTCGAACAATAGTCCTTTTAATACCAATGCCTTTTTTGTATTAGCTGGTATTAATCTTGGCTTATAAAAATCTACTACTTAAAATAAAAATCATGAAATCATTCATTACAATTTGTTTTATACTGTTTGCAGCGTTATTTGCAAATGCACAATCTACACTTACAGGTGCAGATAAAAGTTTTAATAATTACAAAGAAAAATTTGTACTAGCCCTTTGGAAACAATACCCTGCCTGGGCTAGTAGCCAAGGTTTTCATGCATACGATAGTGTATTGGTAGTACCTAACGAGGCCGAGAGAGTAAGCAGTATCGCTTTTTGCACCCAACAATTAGCTGCGTTAAAGAAAATAAATGCCATTGCTTTGTCGGATAACAATAAGATAGATTACAAAATGATGGAGGCAGAATTGGAATCAAGAAAGTGGTACACAACAGATTTTAAATCGTATGAATGGAACCCTGCCAACTACAATGTATGTGGCGCCTTTGCAGAAATGCTTGCCAATGATTATGATAAATTAGATACTAGACTTCGTAATTTTTATTTAAAAATGAAGCATGTAAATGCATATTATGAAGCAGCAAAAGCAAATTTAAAAAATCCAACAATAGAACATACAAAATTAGCAATAGACCAAAACCTAGGTGGCATTACCACATTTGGTGAAGATTTAAAAGCTGCATTAGAAAAGTCATCATTGAAAGAAGATGAAAAAAGAAGAATAAAAGATAAAGCCAAAGAAGTAACTACTACTATAAATAACTACGTAAGTTTCTTACAGAATTTAAACCCTGATAAACCTCTCAGTTTTAGAATAGGGAAAGAACTATACAGTAAAAAATTTGGATACGATATTGAAAGCAGTTTTACTGCTACACAAATATTTGAAAAAGCCATGCAGGATAAAAAAGAATTACATGCGCAAATGTTTGCTATTACAAAAAAACTTTGGCCAACCTACATTCCAGGAGAATCAATACCAAATGATGAATTAATAGCCATAAAAAAAATAATCGATGTCATCTCCTTACAACATACCGATGCAGAATCTTTTCAGGGCGAAATAGAAAGACAAATACCCACATTAGTGAATTTTGTAAAGGAAAAAAACTTATTGTTTTTAGACCCCACCAAGCCTTTGGTAGTGCGCAAAGAACCTGCATATATGGCAGGTGTAGCTGGTGCTTCTATATCTGCACCTGGGCCATACGATAAAAATGGAAATACTTATTACAACGTAGGTAGCATAAGTAATTGGGATAAAGAAAAAGCAGAAAGTTATTTGCGTGAATACAATTATTATATACTCCAAATTTTAAATATTCATGAAGCTATACCTGGTCATTATGCACAATTGGTGTACGCTAACCAATCGCCAAGTATTATTAAATCTATTTTTGGAAATGGTGCTATGGTAGAAGGCTGGGCAGTATATACAGAAAAAATGATGTTGGAAAATGGATACGGAAAAGCTGCACCAAAAGCAGGATTAAATGCGACTGCTTTACCAATAAGCCAAGAAGTAAATCTAAATGGAGAAGTGGAAGTGGCATCTACAAAAGAAACAGATGAAGCATCGCCTGAAATGTGGTTAATGTATTGCAAATGGAATTTGCGCAGCACATGCAATACCATTTTAGATTACAACGTACATGTAAATAATTTGAGTAAAGAAGAGGCAATTAATTTTTTAACCAATGAAGCTTTTCAACAACAAGCAGAAGCAGAAGGCAAATGGAGAAGAGTATCTGTAACACAAGTGCAGCTTACCTCCTACTTTACTGGCTATACAGAAATATATGATCTGCGTGAGCAATTAAAGAAGAAACAAGGCGCAGCATTTAATCTAAAAGCATTTCACGAAAAGTTTTTGAGCTATGGAAGTGCGCCAGTGAAATATATTAGTGAGTTGATGTTGAAATAAATTAAAAAAAAATCTATCCTCAAAAACTCCAAATGTGGTCTATTAAGATGCATAAAACCACATTGCATAATAAAAGATGCCAAAAGATATACTGTTGAATGGAGCGTCGCCACCAGAGCCAAACCAAAGCTCTTCAGCTCGTAATCACCAAATATTTTTGTAAAAAATATTGCTGAAAGCTAGTAAAATCAACACTCTTCGCAAAAACTTTGATTTACACTTGCTCCTACCCTCATTTTCAACTAAATTCGCAACAATCACTAACAATAAAAACAACGAACATGTGTGGATTTGTAGGCGTACTCAATACGCAAGAAGACTTAGCAACCCTTAGACCAAAAGCCCTTTCGCTTTCTAAAAAAATACGCCACCGTGGGCCAGATTGGAGTGGAATATTTGCAGATGGCAATGCCGTGCTTTGCCACGAACGCTTGGCCATTGTGGACCCTACAAGCGGCAACCAACCCTTGTACAATAAAGCAAAAACACATGTGCTTGCTGTTAATGGAGAAATATACAACCACCGTGCATTGCGTGCCACCACACCCAATTATGAATTTCTTACCGAGAGCGATTGCGAATGCATTCTCTCTTTATACGAAGCAAAAGGCGCTGCATTTTTAGACGACCTCAATGGTATTTTTGCATTTGTATTGTACGATAGCACCAACAATACTTTTCTTATAGGCAGAGACCACATGGGCATTATACCCTTGTATATGGGTTGGGACGATAAAGGACAACTTTTTGTAGCCAGCGAATTAAAAGCGCTTGAAGGCACTTGCTCAAAAATAGAAGAATTTAAACCAGGGCATTATTGGCATAGCACCGATGCTGCACCAACAAAATGGTACGATAGAGAGTGGAAAGATTACGAAGCCGTAAAAAATAATAAGAGCGATGAAGCTGAACTTCGCAAAGCCCTAGAAGATGCGGTGGAGCGCCAACTCATGAGCGATGTACCTTATGGCGTATTGCTAAGTGGAGGTTTAGATAGCAGCATTATAAGTGCCATTGCAAAAAAACTAGCACCCAACAGAATTGAAAGTGGCAACACACAAGCCGCTTGGTATCCACAACTGCACAGCTTTGCCGTAGGGTTAATAACATCGCCAGACTTAAAAGCAGCAAGGGTTGTAGCCGAACACCTTGGCACCATACACCACGAAATACATTTTACCATACAAGAAGGAATTGATGCTTTGAAAGATGTAATTTATCATTTAGAAACGTATGATGTAACAACCGTGCGTGCAAGTACGCCGATGTATTTACTTGCAAGAGCTATAAAAAGTATGGGTATAAAAATGGTACTTAGTGGCGAAGGCAGCGATGAATTATTTGGTGGTTATTTATATTTTCACAAAGCACCACACGCCGAAGGTTTTCATGAAGAGACGGTACGTAAGTTGGGCAAACTACATTTGTACGATTGCCTCCGTGCCAACAAAAGCCTTGCTGCATGGGGCGTAGAAGGTCGTGTGCCTTTTTTAGATAAAGAATTTATGGATGTAGCCATGCGCCTAAACCCTGCAGATAAAATGTGTGGCAATGGTAAAATAGAAAAACATATTTTGCGCAAAGCCTTTGAAGATTTATTACCTGCAAGTGTAGCGTGGCGCCAAAAAGAACAGTTTAGCGATGGCGTAGGATATGGATGGATAGACGCTTTAAAGGATTTAACTGCCACTGCCGTTACCGACGAACAAATGGCACAAGCGGCATTTCGTTTTCCAATAAACGTACCGCAGAGCAAAGAAGAATATTATTACCGCAGCATTTTTGCAGAGCATTTTCCCAGCAACACCGCAGCCGCATGTGTGCCTAGCGTAAAGAGCGTGGCCTGCAGCACACCCGAAGCGCTAGCGTGGGATGCTAGCTTTCAAAACGTAAACGACCCAAGCGGAAGAGCAGTGAAGACGGTGCATGAGGAGGGGTATAAATAGATTGTAGATTGCTGATTTTTTGATTTAAGATTATTGACCGCTGCAAGTAAGATTGTGGCGGTTTTTTTGCACAAGT
>JAYSWO010000325.1:0-3876 GCA_043717975.1 Ferruginibacter sp.
GAATAAAATCATTCGAAGGCATTTTTCATAATCTAACTTGTAGAATGGTTAAACATGAACCCGTTTTTTTAATACAACTAAAAATGGAGTAGCTAAGCGACTACTTCTAAATTTTTTATAAGCACTTCTACATTTTAAATAAGTTTTCTAAGATCCAAAATTAATTTCATACAGCAAACACATGCAGCGGTTTAATAATAACCATGAAATACTAAAACAATGTAAAGAAGCAAATTCCTACATTCAATTGCTTACTTTTGAAAAAAAAAATAATCATTGAGCAGTATAAAGAAATTAGCAGGAGAAACATTGTGGTATGGCGGTAGTACTATTGTAGCTCGATTTTTAAATTATTTACTTACCCCTTTTCTTACCTATAATTTAGCAGAGAAAAGTGATTTCGGTAAAATTGGATTAATCTATTCTTTGATACCCATCTTTAATATAATTTTTACATACGGTTTTGAAACGGCGTATTTTCGTTTTGCAAGCAATAAAGAAAACAACAAAAACATTTATAGTACTGCAGCACTATCACTTTTTATATCTACCATAGTTTTTACAATCGTATTATGGGCCAACAAACACTTTTTAGGGCAAACAATTGGGCTAGAAGCATTTCATGATATTATTAAATTGATGATTTTAATAATATCAGTAGATACACTCGCAGCAATTCCTTTTGCAAAACTGAGGCAAGACGGTAGGCCAGTAAAATATGCTGCTGCCAAAATAGTGGGTATTATTGCTAACATAGTACTTACCTATTTCTTCGTAAAGTATTGTAAAAAAAATTATACAGAAGATAGCTGGATTTCTTTAATATATGACCCTTTGGTAAATGTGGTTACCTATGTTGTTTTCGCTAATTTGGTACAATCTATTATCACTTTGCTTTTTCTTTCTAGAGAAATTTTGCAAATACGATTTAAGTTTAATACCGCATTATGGAAACAAATGATGATATACGCTATGCCATTAATATTGGTAGGTATGGGAGGTGTAATAAATGATACCATGAATAGGATAATGCTACGCTGGTGGCTACCTGGCGATGTTGTTTACAAAGAAGCACAAGTGGGTGTTTTTAATGCATGCGCAAAGTTGGCTATTTTAATAACTTTATTTGTACAAGCTTTTAAAATGAGTGCAGAGCCATTTTTCTTTAAACAAGCAGAAGCTGGCAATCCACAAAAAGTATATGCACGGGTAATGAAATTTTTTGTGATCATTCTCTCTATAGCTTTTCTTGCGGTGAGTTTATTTATGTCTATTTGGAAATATTTTATTGGCCCAGAGTATAGAGAAGGATTACCCATTGTACCTATTTTATTGTTGGCAAATATATTTCTTGGTATTTATTACAACCTTACTGTTTGGTACAAGCTTAGCGATAAAACCATTTACGGTGTTTGGATTACGCTTATTGGTTCTGCCATTTCTGTATTGGTAAATTATATTTTTATTCCACGCTATGGGCTTATGGCTTGCGCATGGGCAACCTTTCTTTGTTATGGCACTATGATGGTTACTTCTTATGTGTGGGGGCAAAAATTTTACCGCATTCCGTATGCATGGAAAAAGCTAGTAGCTTATATGGTCATTGTTGTAACAATATATTTTATACATAAAGGCATTACACATTTTATTAGCAATATTTATTTCGATTTTGTATTGGGTGTTTTGCTTATATGCTTATACTGTTATTTTATTGCCATGGTAGAGCATAAGGAGTTTTCTAAATTGCCATTTATTGGAAAATATTTTCAAAGGAAAAATAATTCTGGATAATACAGAAGCTAATACAAAAAAGTCAATTCTTTCTGCAGCTGTTAACAGGTCCGGCTGCTTATCTTTTATACCACCAACAGTGATTTACAAGTGCTAACAACGACGAAAAAGCATATAAGTATATTTAAGTGAAGCGTCCAAATGTATGCTTTTTTGGTACATTTGGACGCCTCACTTAAATTTTAATAGATTCTTATATTTAATTAATTTGTACATTTACACTTAAAATAACTGTACAATGAACCTAATAGGCAGAACTGATGAGCAAGCCATTTTTGCTACAGCAATGCAATCATTAAAGAGCGAAATGATTGCCGTTATTGGAAGAAGGCGTGTAGGTAAAACATTTTTGATAAGAAAATGTTTTGAAAAAGATATTGTATTTGAATTTACAGGTAAATACAAAGGCACATTGGCAGAACATAAAAGTAGGTTTGTAAAAGCATACTCAAAATATTTTGGCAAAGAAACCAATACAATAAAAAACTGGTTTGATGTATTTGATCACATAGAAGCTGCGGTAGAAAAGATTAATAGAAAAAAGAAAAAGGTAATTTTTTTAGACGAACTACCTTGGATGGGTGGCAGCAATTCGCAATTTATAAAAGCATTAAGTTCGTTTTGGAACTCGTGGGCTAGTAAACGAGAAGATATTGTATTGGTTGTATCTGGCTCATCTACCTCATGGATGGTAAAAAAAATATTTAACGATAAAGGTGGCTTGCACAATAGAACCACGCAACGCATGCACCTAAAACCTTTTACCCTAAATGAAACAGCCCAATTTTTAAAATACAAAAAGTGTAACCTTGAAAAAACAGCTATAGCAGATATTTACATGGCCATAGGCGGCATACCTTTTTATTTAGAATATATAGAGCCGAACGAAAGCGTAGCACAAATAATAGATAAATTATTTTTTAAGAAAACCGCCAGTCTAAAATCGGAGTTTGAAGAGTTGTTTAACTCCCAATTTGAAAAAGCCGATTTATACATAAACATTGTAAGCATGCTTGCCAAACACCATTATGGTTTAAAGCGAAATCAATTATTAAAACTGATAAAACTAGACTCGGGAGGTAATTTTACAAAGTCGTTAGATGATTTAGAAAAAGCAGGTTTTATAACTGCATATGTGCCTTATGGCAACAAAGCCAAAGAAAAAAATTATAAACTTACCGATTTGTTTACCCTCTTTTATTTAAAATATGTAGGTCGTAGCAGTACAATAAACCAATGGAAAAAAATTGTAAACACCCCCACATGGAAAATATGGAGTGGCTTTGCCTTTGAAAACTTATGTATGAACCATACGCACCAAATAGAAAAAGCATTGAAGATAGATGGTATAAACACCAACATATCTTCGTGGAGCCACGCAGGCAATGATAACATGCACGGTGCACAAATAGATTTATTGATAGATAGAGATGATAAAGTAATAAACCTATGTGAGCTAAAATACTATGACAACAAATTGATTTTAACCAAAGATATGGTACAAAAAATGAGGGATAAAATAGCCTCGTTTAAATATTTTACTGGCACTAATAAAACTATTTTTCCTACTATTATTTGTCCGTATGGTGTGCAGCAAAATAAATACAGCACCGAGTTTGTGCAAAGTATTGTGGAGTTGGATGCTTTGTTTGAGTAAATTGCCTCATTTAAAGTGAAGCGTCCAAATGTGTACTTTTTTACCACATTTGGACGCTTCATATTTTTTATGCTGCTCGCTATTTCCTTGCCATTCTCACAAGCCTTTGCTTGCGACCAGCAAAGCCTATTGGTAAAATATTTTCAATTTTATTCATGTTCTTTTCTTTTGCTTGGTCGGCTGGTCGCAGACCAATCCTCGGCTCTCAAGGTTTGTGGAGTGAGTACCAACGAGTGCAAAATGCCCCCTCTTGTTGAGTGGGTTTATGCTCTTACGTACTGCTCTCTTATAACTTGCCGCACAGAAACCCTTACACACTTATCTCTGCTGCATTTCTGCGGTGTGCCAAGAAGTAAAGAGTAATCTTTACGAACTATAAATAAGATGAGAGTAGGTCTCTCGTATATGATGTTGAGGCATCATTTACA
>JAYSWO010000326.1:0-9669 GCA_043717975.1 Ferruginibacter sp.
TGAAAGCGAATTCGAATACCCATGTCTGGCTGTATATTGATAATGATTTTATTTGGCTGCCAGTTTTCTATAGCTTCATCTGGAAAAGACTGGTGTGGCACAGGTTTAAATTGTATGGTAATTACAGACATGGTTTGTTGCATGCGTTTACCACTGCGTACATAAAAAGGTACATTACTCCAGCGCCAGTTATCTATAAATAATTTTAACGCTGCATACGTTTCTGTATTTGAATCTTCTGCTACTTTTTCTTCTTCTCTGTATCCCTTTACCTGTGTACCTTCTTGCCAGCCCGCACCATACTGCCCTCGGCTTGCAAACTCATGTACATCTTCTCTTTTTATTTTTCTAACGGCATGCAATACATCTACTTTTTTATTTCTTATTTCATTGGCCTCAAATGCTACAGGTGGCTCCATGGCTACAAGGCAAAGCAATTGCATCACATGATTTTGTATCATATCTCTCAATGCGCCACTCTTATCGTAATAACCACCTCTGTCTTCTACACCAATTTTTTCACTTACCGTTATTTGTACATGGTCTATAAAATTTCTGTTCCATGTAGGTTCAAATAAGGCGTTGGCAAAACGAAATGCCAATAAATTTTGTACGGTTTCTTTTCCTAAATAATGATCTATTCTGTACAATTGCTTTTCATCAAAAATGCTCAATAGTTTTTTATTGAGTGCTTTGGCTGTTTCTGAATCTGTACCAAAAGGTTTTTCAATAATCAATCGAGCATTTTCTTTATCTTCAGCTAAACCAGCTTCATGTAACAACGCTGCAATGGTAGAGAAAAACTGAGGGTTTACAGCTAAATAATATAATTTATGTGCTGTATCATTTGCATTTTTTTCAAATGTAATTACTTCCTTTTTTAGTTCTTCATAAAATGCGATATTAGTAAAGTCTGCTTTTTTGTATATTATATATTTGGCAAACACCTCCCATTTTTCTTTTTCCGATTTTCCCCTACGTGAAAACTGATCTACACCATTTTGTAAACGAGCAATAAAATCTTCTTGTTTGGTTTCATCCAACCCTGTACAAATAATGCAAAAATTTTCATTGAGCCAATTATCTAAAAATAAGTTGTATAAGGCGGGTATAAGTTTGCGCCATGTAAGATCACCCGAGCCACCAAAAATGGTGATGATGGTGGGATTTGTTTTTTTTATATCCATAAAAGAGAAATATGAAAATGTGAAAATATGCAAATATGCAAATGTGCAAACCCGCAGTTCCAAAATCTTTGATTTATAAAAGAAATTTTAATAAACTCAATAACAATTTAACAATAAAACAATTTAACAGCAAACAACAAACATTGTATTTTTACCCCCACTGCGTATGAAAAACCCCTTCCTTATCTATCCTTTCGTATGTATGTGCCCCAAAAAAATCTCTTTGAGCTTGTATAAGATTTGCGGGTAACCATTCGCTTCTATACGAATCAAAATAATTTAATGATGCTGAAAATGATGGAAGAGGAATACCAATATATGCACCCAACTGTACAACTTTGCGTAAAGATGTATGTGAAGATTTTATAATGCTGCTAAACTTTTTACCACTTAAAATATTTTTAATGCTTGGCTCTTGCTCCAAAGTATCCATAATATCTTCTAGCATAGCTGCCCGTATTATACAACCACCACGCCATATCATGGCTACTGTTTTTAAATTGCTGTTGTACTTGTAATGGTCTGAAGATGTTTGTAACATTGATAAACCTTGCGCATACGTAATCATAAATGCTGTATACAAAGCATCTTCCAACAATCTAATAAAATCAACTTTTTCATCAGAAACGATGCTAAGTTCTATTTCTTCAAAAATTATCGCCGCTGCTGCTCTTTCATTTCTCATAGAAGATAATATTCTTGCCGTAACAGCTGCATCTATAGAAGGTATTGGAGAGCCCGTTGCCATGGCATCTTGGCTCATCCATGCACCAGTGCCTTTTTGTTTGGCAGTATCTTTTATTTTGTCAATGAGCATGCCATCGCCTGCATCATCTTTTTCGGTAAAAATGGTAGCCGTTATTTCTATCAAAAAAGATTGCAGTCTGCCTTTGTTCCAAGTATCAAAAACAGTATGCAATTCTTCGTTGGTTAGTCCCGCGTATTCTTTTAGAAGATGATATGTTTCTGCTATCAATTGCATAGCTGCATACTCAATACCATTGTGTACCATTTTTACATAATGCCCTGCTGCGCCTGTACCCATGTAAGCCGTGCAAGGCACGCCATTTACTTTTGCTGAAATGGCCTCTAGCATTGGTGCCAATCTCTTATACGCATCTACATTGCCACCAGGCATGATGCTTGGCCCAAATCTTGCCCCTCTTTCTCCACCAGATACACCCAATCCAAAAAAATGTAAATCCTCTTTTTCTAAAGCATCAATTCGCCTTTGTGTATCTGTAAAATGAGAATTACCACAATCAACAATAATATCATCTTTGCTTAAAAATGGTTTTATATCATTTATCACTGCATCTACTATTGGCCCTGCAGGAACGAGTAGCATGATTACCCTTGGCAATTCTAAGGCCTGCACAAATTCAGCTATGTCATTAAAACCTTTTACAGCTTTACCTTCACCCAATTTATCAAGACTTTCTGTTTTATTCGCATCTTTATCATAACCTGCCACACTAAATTTATGGTCACTCATATTTAGTACAAGGTTGCATCCCATAGTGCCAAGGCCTATCATTCCGTAGTTGTATTGCATTGTTGAATTGTCCTATTGTTGAATTGTTGAATTGTTGAATTGTTGAATTGTTGAATTGTTTGTAATTTATTAGAATCAAATTTACATTAATTCTATTCATTTTAATAAATTGAAAATGTATGATACCGTGCATAAAAAAACCTCCGCATTTGCGAAGGCTTTTCTAAAATTATTCAAATCGTATTAGCAATTAACACAACTTTTTTTACTTTTTTTACCTTTTACTTTAGCTGCTTTTGTAGCAGCCATTGGAGCAGCTACAGCTTTTGTAGGAGCAATTGCAGTTGCCGCTACAGTTGGCGAAGCAGGAATACCACCCTTTAATTTTGCATAATCTTCAGTGCTTAATACTTCACCTGTAAAACCGATATTCTTAGTGTCTTCTGCACCAGCAAATTTTACATTCATGTGTTTGTTTATCGGACCCAAGGCAGCAGCATTAAATGTAGCTGTAATAGTACCAGTTTTACCTGGGGCTATTGGTGCCTTTGTGTAATCACCCACAGTACAACCACAAGTAGGGTTTGCACTTTCAATAATTAAATCTGTTTTACCAATATTAGTTACAATAAAAGTAGATACCGCAGGTACACCTTGAGGTATTTTTCCTAGATCTATCGTTTCTATTTTAATTTTAGCAATATCATCAGATTTTACTTGTGCCATAGAAGCTACTGAAAGCACCAATGCAGTTAGAGAAAATAATACTTTTTTCATGTTTTCTATTTTTTGTGTTTTGAGTTTATTGTTTTTAATTGGATATTAATTTTTTAAGTCGTTAATAGCTCCGTTTGTAGGCGCACTTTCTGTTGGCGTTTTCCAAACGGTACCTTTTATATTTATTACTTTTGATAGTGTGCCGTTGTAGGTAATGGTAACAGGTTTGGTAAAAGGCCCTTCAGCAGCTGCATTGTAACCTACGGTTATTTCAGCAGATGTACCTGGCTCTATTACTTTTTCTTTGTCCCAAACAGGCGTAGTACAACCACAACTAGCTTGTACGTTTTCTAATTTAAAAGGCGTTTTGCCTGAATTTGTTACTGTAAAAACATGTGTAACAGGCTTTCCTTGAGGTATTTTACCGAAGTCATATTCTATTTCTTTGATAGAAAGAATATCTTCCGCAACAGGTTTTGTTACATCATTAAAAGAAGCTACAGTAGATCCTACTACAGCAGGTACAGACGCTTGTTTGGCATGATTATGACCAGCATGCTCATCAACAACTACTGCAGCTTTGGTTTCTCCAGCTTTCATTGGCGCTTTTGTAGCTTCTTTAGCATGGTTATGACCTGCATGTTCGTCTACAACTACTGCAGTTTGCGCATTAGTGATGGCTACACTTACACAAAGTGTAAAAAATAAAATTGTTTTTTTCATTATATGTATTTTTATATAAGACCACAAATATACAAAAAGGTTTTGTTTTCAAATAATTTCAAATTGTTATCACTCATTTTTAACAAACCGCATTAAAATTGATATTTTTACATCAACTTATAGATTTATGGATACCCTACACAACTTAGAAGCTGCCTCAGCAGAAAAATTAAGTTTCGATACGTTTCGCAACGAAGTATTGAGCGACTACCGTTTTGCTTGTATTAGTAGAGAAGCAAGCTTGCTCGGAAGAAAAGAAGTACTTACCGGAAAGGCAAAGTTTGGTATTTTTGGAGATGGCATGGAAGTGCCACAAATAGCTATGGCTAAGTTCTTTAAGCCAGGTGATTTTAGATCGGGATATTACAGAGACCAAACATTTGCCTTTGCAAGTGGCTTGGCTACGGTACAACAATTTTTTGCTCAATTATATGCCGACTCAGATGTGGCTCACGACCCATTTAGCGCAGGCAGGCAAATGAACGCACATTTTGCTACAAAAATGGTGAATGAAGCAGGCGAGTGGTTGCCATTGGCACATACAAAAAATATTTCTAGTGATATAGCACCTACAGCAGGGCAAATGCCTCGTGCACTTGGGCTAGCATATGCGAGCAAATTTTTTAGAAATGTAAAACAATTGCAAAACGAAACTGAACTAAGCAATAATGGTAACGAAGTTTGTTTTTGTACCATTGGCGATGCATCTACAAGTGAAGGTCATTTTTGGGAAACCATAAATGCAGCAGGAGTGTTACAAGTGCCACTAGCTGTTTTTGTGTGGGATAATGGGTATGGTATTTCCGTACCTAAAGAATACCAAACCACCAAAGGTTCTATATCAGATGCGCTAGCAGGTTTTCAAAAACAGGATGGTACCAATGGGTTTGATATTTACAAACTCAAAGGATGGGATTATGCAGGTATGTGCGAAGTACTTGAACCAGCTATAGATAAAATTAGAGAAACACATACACCAGCTATTTTTCACATAGAAGAAATTACCCAACCACAAGGACATTCCACATCTGGCAGCCACGAGCGGTACAAAACTGGCG
Organism: Ferruginibacter sp.; assembly: GCA_043717975.1. Lineage (GTDB taxonomy): Bacteria > Bacteroidota > Bacteroidia > Chitinophagales > Chitinophagaceae > Ferruginibacter. Next base: position 5,181 of record JAYSWO010000326.1, read on the forward strand.
AAAGATTGGGTTGGGAAAAAGAATGGGATTGTATAAAGCAAATGCGTAGTTGGATTTTAGAAAATGCATTGGCATCTGAAGAAGAAATAAAAGTTATAGAAGATGAAACCATTGCATTTGTAAAGCAGGGCAAACAACAAGCATGGGAAGCCTATTTAACACCTATAAAAAAATTGGTAGAAGAAACGGTTGATGTTTTAGAAAGCACCAATGATGAGGGCGCTATAAAACATGCAACCTTGCTCAGCACATTGCGTGAGCCTTTGCGTAGAGATATTTTAAAAACATTGGCTACTGCATTGTACGATTTACCCAATGCTGCAAACGTAAAAACTTTTTACGATGAGTTGTTGGCAAAGAGCAATAAAACCTACGATGAATTTTTATACAACGAAGGGCCAAAGTCTGCATTAAAAGTACCAGTAATACCGGCTCAGTTTAGTGATACTTCTGCATTGGTAAATGGCTACGAAATACTCAATAAATATTTTGACCAACTATTTACCAACAACAATAAAGTAGCTGCCTTTGGCGAAGACCTAGGTTTTATAGGCGACGTAAACCAAGGCTTTAGTGGCTTGCAAGAAAAACATGGGCACGAGCGTATTTTTGATACCGGTATACGTGAGTTGACTATAATGGGGCAGGGCATAGGCATGGCGCTCCGTGGCTTACGCCCCATTGCCGAAATACAATATTTAGATTATTTATTGTACGGCTTACAACCACTAAGTGATGATGTAGCTACCACACATTTTCGTACAGCTGGCCAGCAAAGTGTGCCACTCATTGTACGTACACGTGGGCATAGGCTCGAAGGTATTTGGCATAGCGGCTCACCAATGGGCATGATTATAAACGCACTTCGTGGTATGTATGTATGCGTACCTCGTAATATGACACAAGCTGCAGGCATGTACAATACACTCTTGCAAAGCAACGACCCTGCATTGGTTATTGAATGTTTAAATGGCTACCGTTTAAAAGAAAAATTGCCTGCTAATTTAGAAATATTTACGGTGCCACTAGGCATTACAGAAACCCTAAGACAAGGCGATGATGTAACCATAGTGAGCTATGGCTCTACCTTGCGTATTGTGCAAGAAGCCGCAGAGGTATTGGCCAAAATGGGTATCAGTTGTGAAGTAATAGATGTACAAACCTTGTTGCCTTTCGACATAAACCACAGCATTGTGGCATCTCTTAAAAAAACAAGTCGCATTATTTTTATAGATGAAGATGTACCTGGTGGTGCAGCGGCTTATATGTTTAACAAAGTAATGGAAGAGCAAAAGGGCTATAAGTATTTAGATGTATCTCCACGCACACTCACTGGTAAAGCGCACCGCCCAGGGTACGGAAGCGATGGCGATTATTTTGCAAAACCGAATGTGGAGAATGTGGTGGCTGAAGTGAGGCGTATGATGGAGGAGTAGGAAAGGGATTTTAGTTGAATAAAATATCTGTACTTATAAATAAAAAGCAAAATAAAAAGCCGTTCAATTTGAACGGCTTTTTACAATATATTGTTTGAGAAATTATTTCAATGCCTTCTGTAAATCTTGATTCATTTTTACATAGTCATCATTTCCATCTTCTTTTGCTAAAGTTAATGATGTTTTTGAACTAGCCATAGCAGCTGCTTTATCTCCTAGTTCCTTTTCTATTTTTGCTTTGTACAACCACATCCAAAATGCTTTTGGATTAGCCTCTACTGCGCCTTTTATGGCCTCTAATGCTTTGGTATTATTTTTATCGTACTCAAAATAAAATTGTGCAGCACTCCAATATGGTTTCTTTTCTCCTAGCATTCCTTTTTCTACAGATGCTCTCATACGATCTTTTATCAATGCTTTTATAGGAACGGCAACGGCAGTTTTATCCCACATAATATGCAGCTCACAACTTTCTGGTTTTATATTTGCAAATTGCATGGAGAAAGTTTCTACAGAAGTAGCCATTTTCATAGATGGTACTTTAAAGCGAACCACATCACCACTATCATTGTAGCCATTTGTACCCCAATTGCCAGTGGCTTTATTTATGATTACTTCCCACTCATTTGCATTAGGAATGGTATAAAGAGAGTAAGAACCAGTGTCTATTTTCTTTCCTGCAATTTCTACTGCATCGTTAAATTTTATAAGGGTTGCACTATTTGCTCCAGTACGCCATACTTTGCCAAAAGGCACTAAATCGCCAAATATTTTTCTGCCTTTTATAGATGGGCGGCTATAAGTAAGTTCTACACTACCTAATGCAAAATCTTGCTTAATGGTTTGAGTAGGAGATGGAGCAGGCATTTTTACCTGTGCACTTGCTATGTTAGCTGCGCAAAACAATGCACATGCGAATAATGATTTTTTCATGATGGTTTGTTTTATGAAATGCAAAATTAATTCTATTTATGATTGTAGGTTTACTTTTTTTAGGATATCGTAATAAAAGTTCAGAAATACATATGGTTGTATAAAGTTTGTCAAATGAATAGCTACTGAAGCCAAATTTGGGTTTTTCTCCATGTTAAATAAAAAAGCCAATTTTTCTATTTATTGAAAAAATACTTTTACCGTTTGGTAAAAAATATGATTGTTGGAAAACTGTACTTGCAGTACTTGTTGTTGTTTTTCGGCAAAGCTTTGTAGCCCGAAAAGCCCTGCGGCATTGCCTTTATTAATGGCTATTTCTAAATAGCCTGCGGAGTTAAAAATGGCTACTTTTTCACCTTCTTGCACATCGGCATAGGTTTCACTTATTTTTTCAATGCTTTCATCTCTTTTAAATACGATGGAAAATTTTCTGCCTTTTCGTTGTTCTTCAAACTCCTCTTTACTAATATTTACCACCACATTTTCAAAATTATCTATGAAAATAATTTGCCCCTCTATCCAATTATTGCCCAGCATGGGGCGGAGCGGATTTTTTACTTTTATAGAAACATTGTTATCTCCAATTTCTGTAAACGGGGTGCCAGCAGCTATTTTGCTAAATGCTTTTGCAAACACATTGGCACAATACAATGCATTAATGGCTACATTTTTTTCTAATGATATGGCAGTAATTTTTTGTGGCACTTCTTCTAATATCATAGTGATAAGGCCATTATCCGCACAGCCAATATAATGCCCATCGTGTTCTATCAATAAAAGATGTTCTGATTTTTCATCAAATAAATTTATCATTATTAAATGAAAGGTGCCAGCTGGAAAATTTTTAATAGCATTTCTTACCACATATGCCGCCTGCGGATAATTAAATGGCGAGAGTAAATGTGTTACATCTATAATATTAAACGAAGCATCTACTTGCATTACCTGCCCTTTTATGGCAGCAGGCATAAAATCCTGTACACCTATATCGCTTGTGAGGGTGAGTATTGGCATGAGTGCATTAATAATTTGGTGCAATATAATTCACTCATAGTAATTATGCTAGTGAATTATAAATTTGGTGAAAGTTTTAGCGATGATAACTTTTTAAAAATTGGCATCCGTTATACCAACTACTTTACAAGTTTGCCATTTTTATAAAAGAAATTTCTCGTAAGTTTATCTGTTAAACCTGCAAAAAATTTATTCATAAAAACGGTTTGTTTTCCTTTAAAAGTAAGTACAAGTGTACGTTTTCTTTTAACGATAGCATTTAATATATGTTGTGAGCATTCTTCACTCGTCATTATTGTACTTTCATCGAGTGGGCTTTCACCTTGTGCGTTGCCTTCTTCGTTTAATGCAGCATTTCTAATATTACTTTTTGTAAAACCAGGGCATACCCACATTACATTCACCCCTTCTTCCATCAACTCCGTTCTTACCGCTTCTAGCCAGCCATTTACCGCAAATTTGCTTGCGCTGTAACCGCTACGACCCGGCAAACCTCTATAGCCTGCTATAGATGATATACCTACAATAGAGCCCTTGGTTTTTACAATACTTTCTACAGCTAATTTGGTACAGTAAACGGTGCCAAAATAATTAATGTCCATTACTTTTTTGAACACCTCTATTTCTGTATTTCTCAATTCTCCATGCATGGATACACCAGCATTATTTATTAAAATATCAATGTCGCCAAATGTAGAAATAGTTGTATGTATGAATTTTTTACAATCCTCGTATACACTCACATCTGTAGGCACACAAAGTAATGGTTTTCCAATAAATTCATTTTTTAAATCGTTTAATTTTTCTATACTTCTTGCACAGGTAGATACATTGGCTCCAGCATGTAACAAAATAGCCACTAGCGCTTTTCCAATACCATCGCTACCACCAGTAATGGCTACTGTTTTGCTTCTAAAGAAATCATTCATACCATACATTTTAAGCATAAAAAAAGGAGTTCATCATCTGAACTCCTCTAGTGAACTGGCTGGGACTCGAACCCAGGGCCCATACATTAAAAGTGTATTGCTCTACCAACTGAGCTACCAATTCTTCCATTCCTTTCTTTCGATTGGGATGCAAAAATAAGGGCAAAAAGGTATTTA
>JAYSWO010000327.1:0-26027 GCA_043717975.1 Ferruginibacter sp.
TAATCTATAGAACGGTAATGCACTTCTTTTTCTAGTTTATCTATCAATATTACGCTGTCTTTTGTTATTAAGGCCCTAAATACTTCTACGTTTAAAAAAGTAGCTGATATGGAAATCCAGATTGCACTATCTTTTATCATTCTCACATTCGCTATCAAATCAGGTTTTTTACCCTTACTAGTTTCAATATCTAATTTTATTTTAGCAGAAAAAGTTTTGAAATCAATTTTACTTTTTTGCAAATTTGTTTTTGTTGTATTTATAAGCAACAAAGAATCTACCGAAGATTTTACTTGGACAACCTTAGTCGTATCTCTTGGGGCAATGGCTTTAGAAATGGCCCTACCGGATTTACATTGTGTAAACGAAATGGCTATTACCGCTATAAATAAGTAAACAAATATTTTCATAATTTTTTTTATACACCTGTATGGCCAAAACCACCAGCTGCTCTTTCTGTTTCTGTTAACGTATCCACCAAAACCAAGGTAGCTTTTTCTACTTTAGCTACAATCAGCTGTGCTATTCTATCGCTGTTGGTTATGGACTGGGATTCGTTACTTAAGTTTATTAATAAAACCTTCAATTCTCCTCTATAATCACTATCAATGGTGCCAGGAGTATTAAGACAAGTTATCCCATTCTTAAAAGCGAGTCCACTTCTGGGCCTTATTTGCACTTCGTATCCTTCTGGTATTTCCATAAAAATGCCTGTGGGTATTAGCATGCGTTGTAGCGGAGCAAGCGTAATAGATTCGGCTATACTAGCTCTAATATCCATACCTGCAGCACCTGTTGTGGCATAATGTGGTAATTCATTGCCAGATGTATTTACAATTTTAATTTTTACATCCATTGTTGTATAATTATATTTTTTGCAATAATACGGTAGCATTGGCAAATAACCCTTCTTCCCTACCTGCAAATCCCATTTTTTCTGTGGTTGTAGCTTTTATGGAAACATCACTTTCGGTTATTTCCAAAATATTTGCAATTACTTTTTGCATTTGGTTAGCATAAGGCATCACTTTTGGTTTTTCTAAACAAAGGTTACTATCAATGTTTATTACAGCATACCCTTTTTCTTTGATAAGCGAATAAGTTTTTGATAACAATATTTTACTATCAATATTTTTTAAAGAGCTATCTGTATCTGGAAAGTGTTTTCCAATATCGCCTAAGCAAAGAGCCCCTAGTAATGCATCGCATATAGCATGCAGTAATACATCTGCATCGCTATGCCCCAATGCACCCTTATAATGTGGAATCTGTACACCACCTATCCAAAGGTCTCTCCCTTCTACCAATTGATGAAAATCTATACCCGAACCTATTCTTAAAGACATACTTATAATTTGTAGCAAAGATGCACAAAACCTTTTGTAAAAAAAAAGCGTTCCATTTTAGAGGAACGCTTTTTTAAAATTATTTCTATTAAATTATTTTTTATCTAAATCAAACATTAAGCTGAAACGAATAGTGTTTGACAATGGATTACGACTAATACCAGAACCAGAAGGAGCTATGTAAGCAATATTTAACCCCAAAGAACTGTATTTTAAACCAGCACCTACTGTTAAATAACGACGATTACCTTTCTCAGGGCTTTCGTAAAAATAACCTGCACGGAAAGAAAATTGATCTTTATACGTGTACTCTGCACCAATAGAAGCAGTAAATTCTTTTAATTTTTCAGAACCACCACCTGGTGCATTGAATAGACCTTTACCCCAACTGCTAACTACACCTGTTGAACGGTAATTTGCTGTTGCAACAGCACCAGTATCAGGAGTAGGAACTAATAACTTGTTTATGTCTAGTGCAAATGTAAGTTTGCTATCAGCATCAAATACTTTTGTATATGCAGATCCTAAACCAAGATTTGCAGGTATGAAATCTTTTTGTGTATTATCGTCGGTGTAAGAAATTTTAGCACCTAAGTTACTTAAAGTTACCCCATAGTTAAAACCTTCACCATTTTCTTTAGCACCTGTGTGAAAAAAATGAAGATCGCCCGCTACAGAACTACCTTTCTTGTAGGTAACACCGTTAAAAGGACCAGTAGCTAGGTTAGAACTAATGTAACGTAAACCAACACCTAACCCTGTTTTTTTACCTAGTTTTCTAGAGTATCCACCTTCAATAGCAAATTCACGTGGGCGATTGCTACCAAGAGAATTTCCAGAGTTATCGGTGAATTGAATATCTCCAAGGCTAAAATATCTTAAACCTAAAGACAATGCTTGCAAATCGTCTAATTTGTAATATCCTGCAAGAGATGCGATGTATACATCTTTTAAGTTAAGATCGCTCAACCATGGTGTATATGTAACACCAACAGATCCTTGCTTTGAAGCAAAAGGGGTTTTACCCAAATTCCAAAAATTAGAATATGCATCAGCGCTTGTTGCAATACCCGTTTCACCCATACCTGTAGCACGTGCGTCTGGAGAAATACGTAACATTGGCACTGCAGTAGTTACTACATTGTTAGATTTAATCGTTGATTGAGCTTTAGTGATAGTTGTAGTACCGCCTATTAACATCGCTAAGGCAGCTAGTTTCAAAGTTGCTTGTTTCATGCGTTTTTTTTGTCTGGTTAGGTAGACTTACCTCTATAAGCGTTAATTTTAAAATGTTCAAGAGCAACTTTATTTTTTAAGTAAACCCCGTTTAATGATGCAATTTATAAAATCTTGTTAAATAAAAACAAAATTATTTCTCAAATATATAAATATTATTTTTTTTCAAACAAATTTTTCTTCACTTATTTGAAAAAACATTAATTAATACATTGGTATTTACAGGGTATTAACTAAAAAATAATTTACAATATGACACTAACATTTACAAAAACGTTGCACTTTAGAAAAAATTGTTTCTTAAAATAAAATGCTAAAGATTTGATTGCGATATAATGTTTAATTAAAAATATTTATATTCGCAACCTGATTTATTGTTGAATAAAACAATAATACATTTCTTTTTTCGTTCAATACACTGTAAAAGACAGCAAACTATGTTAAAAACATTTTCAAGCAGAAATCTGATAATACTTGCAGCAGCAGCTTTATCATTGAGTGCATGTAGTAAAAAAAGTGGTGGTGGCAAGTCAAGTATGACAGGCTGGAACTATGATAGCAAGGATATGGGCAACTTTCATGTAGCCAAAGTAAAATATCCTAAGGCTGGACCGGGGCTTGTATTTGTACAAGGTGGTTCATTCGTAATGGGTGCAAAAGATGAAGATGTAATGGGAGATTGGAATAATGTTCCTCGTCGTGTAACCGTTCCTTCATTCTTTATTGATGAAACTGAAGTTGCCAATGTGCATTATCGTGAATATCTGTACTGGATAGACAATGCATTTACTGAAGAAGATACTGCTATAAAATTAAAAGCATTGCCAGATACATTGGTTTGGAGAGAAGAGCTTGCTTATAATGAACCTTATGTAGAATACTATTTTAGGTTTCCTTCTTATAACTACTATCCCGTAGTAGGTGTATCTTGGCAGCAAGCGCACGATTTTTGTATTTGGAGAACGGATCGTGTAAACGAGTTAAAATTAATGAAATCAGGTTTTTTAGATAAGAAAGCGATAACCAAAGAAATGAGTGGTGCGGGGGCTAATGGAACTTTCAATACTGAGGCTTATCTAACAAATCCAGATCTTATTGAAATGAAAAAAGGCAAACCTAAAACCTCAGGTTTAAAAGACGTAAGGGGCAAACCTAGGGGTTATGTAAAAATGGAAGATGGAATTCTTAATATGGGATATCGTTTACCAACAGAGGCAGAGTGGGAGTATGCAGCATATGGTTTACTGGACCAAAATCCAAAAATTCGTAAGAAAGAAAAAGAAACAGGGGAAGAAAATCGTAATAACCAACAAGTCTATTCATGGTCTAACAATCCTAATGGATTACGAGACAATCGTAGAGGTAGCTGGCAAGGTAAGTTTTTGGCAAACTTTAAAAGAGGTAATGGAGATAATATGGGTATAGCAGGTGGATTAAATGACCGTGCTGCTATTACTGGCAATATCAAATCTTTTTACCCAAATTCTTTTGGTTTGTATAACATGAGTGGCAATGTGAGTGAGTGGGTAGGTGACGTGTATAGACCAATGACATCTTTAGACGCTCAAGATTTTAACTATTTCCGTGGTAACAAGTTCACAAAATTATTTAAAAATGCTTCAGGTGAGTATGAAAGAGACAGCGCTGGTCACTTAAAAAGATCTGAAATATCTGATGATGAAGTTAAAAATAGAGCAAATTATCAAAAGAATAATGTAATCAATTATTTAGATGGTGACTCTGCAAGTGGCGTTACGTATGGTTATGGCATTACTTCTTTAATAAATGATCAAACTAGGGTTATTAAAGGTGGTAGCTGGAACGATAGAGCATATTGGTTATCTCCAGGTACACGCCGTTACATGCAGGAATATCAGGCTGCAAGTACTGTTGGATTTAGATGTGCACAAACATATCTTGGTCCACCAGAAGGGCCGGGCTTTAAAGACGGAAATAACTTTCCAACTAGAAAGCAAAAAGCAAAAAGATAATTACATCAAAATATATTTTAAAACCCTTCATACATTGAAGGGTTTTTTTATGCCTTTATAATTTTAGCTCACTATTTTTGCAACATGACGATTACAAAATTATACAAGATATTTCAACAATATCCATCAGTAAAAACAGATACAAGAAAAATAAAAGCTGGCGATATTTTTTTTGCACTCAAAGGACCAAACTTTAATGGAAACTTGTATGCACAACAAGCGCTAGATTTAGGTGCATCTTACTGTGTATGTGATGAGATAGTGGCTAATAATAATAAAATTATTTTAGTAGACGATGTATTGCAAACATTACAAAACTTGGCAAAACATCATAGAGAACAATTTAATATTCCGTTTATTGCTATAACAGGCAGTAATGGTAAAACAACTACTAAAGAATTGGTATATGCAGTATTGAATAGTCATTTAAAAGCATATACAACAAAAGGAAATTTAAACAATCACATTGGTGTACCACTTACCATTTTATCAATAAAAGAAGATGCAGAAATTGCTATCATAGAAATGGGAGCCAATCATCAAAAAGAAATAGCAAGTTATTGTACGTACACATTACCTACACACGGGCTTATAAACAACTGCGGCAAGGCTCACCTAGAGGGCTTTGGTGGTGAAGAAGGTGTAAGAAAAGGCAAAGGAGAATTGTATGATTTTATTGCCGCAAATAACGGTATTGTTTTTATAAATACAGATTACGATTATTTGATAGAAATGAGCAAGCATGTACAACATAAAATTACCTATGGTACTACCAATGCAAGTGTAACAGGTGTAATAAAACAAGACGAACATTTTTTAGAAGTTTCTATCACTGGAGGTGCTAATATTGATACCATAAAAACACTACTTGCTGGCAACTATAATTTATCTAATGTGCTTAGTGCAGTATGTATTGGTAAAACGTTTGGTGTGCCAGATGAAAAAATAAAAGCAGCAATCGAAAATTATGTGCCATCAAACAGTCGCTCACAAATAATAGAAAAGGGTACAAATACAATCCTACTAGATGCTTATAATGCTAACCCTAGCAGTATGAAAGCGGCTATAGAAAATTTTGCAAAAATGAGTGGGCAAAATAAAATAGTAATACTTGGAGGCATGATGGAGCTCGGTGAACAAAGCATTTCAGAACATACAGCAGTTATAAATTTATTGCAACAATACAAATGGCATAAAATAATATTGGCAGGAAAAGATTATACAAATTTGCCTGAAAATATTTTGCATTTTAATACATCGGATGAAGTAGCAGCATGGTTTAAAAATGAACAAATAGAGAATAGTACAATCTTAATTAAAGGTTCTAGGGGAATGGCTATGGAAAAAGTTATTGGTTAAGCTAATAACTTTTATTCTAAAATATCAGGTCTGCGTTGCATGGTTCTTTCTACCGCTTGCTCATGCCTCCAGTTTTCTATTAATTTATGATTGCCACTTTTTAATACATCAGGTATTGCCCATCCTCTAAAAACTTCAGGTCTTGTATAAACAGGTGGTGCCAGCAAATTATCTTGAAACGAATCGGTAAGTGCAGAAGTTTCATCGTTTAAAACACCTGGCAATAAGCGCCCAATTGCATCTGTAAGTACTGCTGCTGCTAGTTCTCCACCACTCAGCACATAATCGCCAATAGATATTTCTTTGGTTATAAAATGATCTCTGAATCGTTGGTCTATACCCTTGTAGTGCCCACAAATCATCAATAAGTTATTTTTTAAGGAAAGTGTGTTTGCCATTTTTTGATTAAACGTGTCACCATCTGGCGTAAGAAAAATGATGTCATCATATGTTTTTTCTTTTTGTAAACTTTCCACTGCATTTACAAGCGGTTCTATCATCATTACCATACCTGCTCCACCACCAAATTGGTAATCGTCCACCTGCGCACGAGCATATGTAGTATAATCTCGTAAGTTGATGACATTTACTTTTAGTAAATCCTTATCTGCCGCACGTTTCATGATAGAATGTGCAAAAGGGGAAGTGAGTAAGTCGGGCACAACACTAATGATATCTATGGTCATCTAAATTTTTTTTCAATATTATGCAAATTTGTTTAAGAAAATATTTTGGATTACGTCTACCCGCTATCCTTCCATAAACCCATCCAAATCTCTTTTTTCTTTCTTTGTGGGTCTCCCAACCTTACTAAGCCTTTTTCCTGTATGAAAAGCAGCACCCTGGTACTGTAATTTATCTTCTACATCTTCTGGTGTAATATCCATGTAAAAATTAATGGCTTCTGAATATTGTACACGATTGTGTAAAAGCCCTGTAACTTTTATAACCCATTTTTTGGCTTCTGTTTTTACTTCGTATTCCTCATCTATGTGCACTTGTTTAGATGGCTTCACAGATGCAGCATTGTATTTTACCTTTCCTTTATCGCAAGCTTCTGCGGCAAGGCTGCGGGTTTTAAAAAGACGTATACTCCATAAGTATTTATCTAAACGTAATTTTTCTTTTTCCATTTTTATTGTATCAATCAAAGTAACATCGTTTTTATAAAGGAGTATTGGCTTATTAAGCTAATTTCATAAATCCATCATAAGTATCCTTACAATAAATTACATACAGTATACTTTTGATACAAATTTATCGTAAATAGTTGGCAACAAATCAAAGGTTTGCTTATGTTTTGCATATTGCTTAATTTTATAAAAAATAACCCCCTTATGAGTGTTAGAAATTTATTTTCGATTGTACTTTTATTGCTTGTATGTAAAATTAACTTAGCGCAAGATCGTGGTACCAATTGGACTCCTGATGGATTAGGATATTACGAATCTAGAGATGGGGCGATTATAAAAATTGATCCTAAAACCGATGTGGAAACGATTGTAATAAAAAGAGAATTGCTTACACCATCGGGCGCAAGTAAGCCTTTAAAAGTACAATCATTTGATTATAGCATTGATAAAGCAAAAATACTGTTGTTTACAAATACGGCTAAAGTATGGCGCTACAATACTCGTGGTGATTATTGGGTAATGAATAATGCAACAGGTAAACTTACACAATTAGGTAAAAGCTTGCCATCACAATCTTTAATGTTCGCAAAATTTTCTCCCGATAGTAAAATGGTAGCTTATGTAAGCGAAAGAAATATTTATTCTGAGGATATTGCTACAGGGCAAATAAAAAAATTAACGCTTGACGGTACAAGGAAAATGATAAACGGAACATTTGATTGGGTGTATGAAGAAGAATTTAATTGCAGGGATGGTTTTCGTTGGAGTCCCGATAGCAAGCAAATTGCTTTTTGGAAAATTGACGCTACAAAAATTAGAGATTATTACATGATTAATAATACAGATTCTGTTTACTCTAAAATTATTCCTGTAGAGTATCCAAAAGTAGGAGAGAGCCCATCTCCTGCATATATACATGTAGTAAGCGTGGGTAGTGGGCAAATAAGAAAAATGAATATTGATGGAGACCCGCAGCAGCACTACATTACACGAATGGAGTGGAGTGGCAATAATGAAATTATTCTGCAACAGCTCGATCGTAAACAGCAAGAGAGTAAACTAATATATTGCAAGGTATCTGATGGAACTACCAGCACTTTTTGGGCAGAAAATGATGATGCATGGGTAGATTTAAATACGGATAAACCTGTTGGGTGGAACTGGGTAAACCAAGGAAAAGATTTTCTTTGGATAAGTGAAAAAGATGGATGGAGGCATATTTATAGAATAAGTAGAGATGGGAAAACAACCAACTTACTTACAAAAGGTAATTATGATATTGCTGTTATGAAAGCTGTGGATGAGGCAAATAATTATATCTATTTTACTGCTTCTCCAAATAATGCCACACAATTATATTTGTACAGGGTAAAAATAAATAACCCTAAAGATGAGCCAGAGTTGGTTACCAATGCAAAACTTAAAGGTATGCATGAGTATGATATATCTCCAAATGGTAGAGTTGCATTTCATTCTTTTAGTAACAACAATACACCAACTGTAGGTGAGTGGATAAGCCTGCCTGAAAATAAATCGATGGCATCTGCAAAGAGTATTGAAAAAAATATTAAAACAGATGCAAGAAAAAACATTGAATATATACAAGTAACTACAGAAGATAATGTGGTATTAGATGCTTGGATAAACAAACCCAAGAACTTTGATGCTACAAAAAAATACCCTGTAGTATTTTATGTATATGGAGAGCCTGCAGCTTCTACAGTAAACGATAGCTATGGTGCACACAGTAATTTTTTATATATGGGAGATATTAGTGGAGATGGATATGTGCAGGTATCATTGGATAATAGAGGTACACCTTCTCTTAAAGGAGCAAAATGGCGAAAGTCTATTTATAGAAAAATAGGTAATATAAATATTAAAGATTTAGCTTCTGGCGCAAAAAAGATTTTAGAAAATAGTTACATGGATAAAAGCCGAGTGGCGGTGTGGGGATGGAGCGGTGGCGGATCTTCTACCTTAAATTTAATGTTTAACTACCCCGACATTTTTAAAACAGGTATAGCCATAGCAGCAGTAGCCAATCAATTAAACTACGATAATATTTACCAAGAAAGATACATGGGATTGCCACAAGAAAATAGAGAAGATTTTGTAAAAGGCTCACCTATTAGTAATGTAAAAGGATTGCAAGGAGAACTATTGTATATACATGGTACTGGCGACGATAATGTACATTACGATAATGCAGAAATGTTGTTGAACGAATTAATAAAGTACAACAAGCAATTTGAATTTATGGCTTACCCCAATCGCACACATAGCATAAGCGAAGGTATTGGCACAAGTTTGCACTTGGCTACACTTTATACAAACTTTTTGAAAAAAAATTGTGAGCCTGGGGGGAGGTAAGTTGGCTTAATGCTGGTGCCTCACCCTACACGTTTTAGGACTTAACTTAAATATAGAATTAAATTAATTTCAACTCAATAGCAATCTTCGTTAAACCTACTGTGTTTTTTACGCCAACTTTAGTCAATAAATTTTGCCTGTGAGAATCAACTGTACGTTTCGAAATACAAAGCAAAGTGGAAATTTCATCATTTGTTTTTTCTGCTGTTATTAATTTCAGTATTTCTAATTCTCTTTTTGTAAGGCCATATTTATCTATATTGGTTGCAGTCTTTTTTTTACTTTCAATAAGTTTTATGGCCACCTCGTTAGAATAAAATACTTTGTCGTTTAAGATTGTCTTTATGGCGGCTATTAGTTCTACTGGTTCTACATTCTTTAAAATATATCCACTTACTCCAGCTTTTAACATGTTGATTATATAAGTAAGTTCATCATAATTAGATAAAGCTAAAATTTTTGTAGTTGGTTTGTAAAGCAGTATTCGCTCTACTGTTTCCATACCAGTCATTTTAGGGAGTTGGTAATCTATTAAAATAATATCGTAATCATATTTTAAAATATTTTTGATAGCATCTTCTCCATTTTCTGCTTCTGTTATTTCAAAGCTGTATGTTTTATTTTGAGATTCTAGCATTACACGTATGCCATCTCTCACCATTTGGTGATCATCTACAATTAACAGTCGTATTATTTGTGTTTCGCTATTTGGCATTGCTAATATTTGTTTGGGTAAGCGGAATAATAATTTTGTACTGAGTGCCCCTCCCTACACTACTTATTATCGTTATTTCTCCATTATATGGTAACAATCTAGATTTTACATTTCTTAATCCCATGCCATTTTTATTATCAGAATTGGTAATGTCAAAACCTTTGCCATTATCTTTCAAATTTATTTTTATATCATTTCCTTTTTGAAGCATTTCTATATTGATTATATTGGCATTACTATGTTTTAATGAATTGTTTATAAACTCTTGCACTACTCTAAAAATAGATATTTCCAATTGTTTGTTTAAAAATGGAAAATTGTTTTTAATATTTAATTTAAAAGATAATGCTTCATTTACCTCTGTTTGTTTGCACAACTCTTCCAACGATTCTGCAAGCCCAAAATTTTCAAGCGTTTTAGGCATAAGATCAAAACAAATATTACGAATATCTGCCAAAGCATTTACTAAGCCATCGTTGGCTTTAGTCAATAATTTTTTTTGTTTTTCATCACTTGTAATAGAAACAGAAGTGCCAATATAAAATTTTATGGCAGATAATTGTTGCCCTATACTGTCATGAATGTCTTTTGCAAATCTTTTGCGTTCTGTTTCTTGCGTATTTACAATGGTTTTAAAAACCAAATTTTCAGTTTCTTTTTGTTTGCTTATATCTTTAATAATACCCCTGTAACCAATTGTTTTTTGCTGTGTATTTTCTATAATGCTTGCAGATATCAAACAGTCTATTATTGAATCATCGTCATAGGTTATTTGTATTGCAAAATTTACTATGCTTTTATTTTTTTTTATCTCTCTTAAAAAAGTGTTTTTTTCAGATGCCTTGTTTATTAGGCTGAATAAATTAAAACTTGTAGAGTTAGATTTTGCTGTTTTAAAAAGCTTATAACCTGCCAAATTGAGGTCTAAAAAATCTCCATTTTTATCCGTAATAAAAATACAATCACTAGACTCTTCAAATAATTTTTGGTACTTATTTTCTGATTCTTTTAGAGATATTTCGTATTGCTTTATGTTGGTTAAATTTTTAGCCACAACTAAGTACCCTTTTTTGATTTTCTTTTCATTAAATAAAGAAACAGCAGAGCATAAAACGGGTGTTTTTATCCCTGCACTATTTTTAAAAACGGTTTCTATTTCCACTGCTTGCCTATTGGGTTTAATATTTCTTTTTATAAAGTGAAATAAAGACGGTTCTCTGTTAAATTCTAAGGTGTCTATAAATTTATTTTGTAAAGTAGCCGCATTTCTGTGCAAAGTTTCATGCACAGATTCACTAGTTATTAATATTTTCCCATTTAAATCCAATACAAATATCATATCGGATACCGAGCTAAAAATATTATCAAAATAATTCTTAGATATGGTTGTTTCCCTAAGTTCTTCGCCAAGCATATTAATGCATGCAATAAAAGAATCTATCTCATCTAGTTTAGATGACAAGATGATTTTTTTACCAAAATTTCCGAGAGCATACTCGGTGAGTAATTTGTTTATTTTTTTAAAGCGTAAATCCAATAGCAATTATTTTAGTCGGTATATTTAGAAAGCCATGTTAATGCTTCTTTTTTATCTGTAAATGTTTTTACCAATAATTTAGGTTTGGTTATTTTTAAAAAAAAAGTAACGGTTAGTGAAGTAAAGTTCGAATTTACTAATATGGCAGCACATTTAATGCCTGCTATACCCGCATCTGAGGATAAATAATCTCTAGCATTCTTATCTATTTTGATAATACCTTGGTTTAGAACCAAAGTAGGCATGGCTTTATTATCAATAAAGGCAAGTCTTTCAGCTACGATCTCTTTTGCTTGCTTAAGAGATATACGTACATGGGGATGGTATGTAGCTATTAAAATATCATTTTCTATTTCAAAAAAAACAGATGCTGTTTCAAGTGTTCTTTTCATAATAATTTCATGTTTGAATTAAAAAACTAGGTATAAATACCTAGGTAAAACTAGTAATTTTTTTGTCAAAAATCAGTATTTAATCTGTTGTTAGTGCAGTTAATTAAGAGAAATTTTACATCAGAATTTTTTAATCCCCAAAACCAATTCTTATGAGTAAAACCCAATCGTTTATTGACACCTTACAACAAATTGCTAAATATGGTATAAATAAAAAAATATTTCATTTATATACGGATAGCAAAAAAAGAATTAAAGGTAATGTTATTTCTTTGGAAGGTAAAGAAGTAATAAATTTCGGCTCATGCAGCTATCTTGGCCTCGAATTTGATGATAGGCTAAAGGAAGCTAGCAAACAAGCCATCGATGATTTTGGAACACAGTTTTCAGAATCGAGAGCTTATGTTTCTATTTCGTTATATAAAGAGCTAGAATCGTTATTTGAAAAAATATTTGAATCGCCTGTAGTAATTACGCAAACTACCACCTTGGGACATATTGCAGCTATACCCGTGCTTGTTGGCAGCGATGATTGTATTATAATGGACCATCAAGTGCACAACTCTGTACAAATAGCAGTGAACTTGGTAAAGAGCCAAGGTGTGTCCGTTGAATTATTAAGGCATAATAGGATTGACTTATTAGAAGAAAGAATAAAATATTTGCGTAGCAAGTATAAAAAAATATGGTATATGGCAGATGGTATTTATAGTATGTATGGCGATGTGAGCCCAGTAAAAGAAATTTATGCATTGATGGATAAATACCCTGAGCTGAATTATTATGTGGACGACGCACATGGTATGAGTATTTATGGTAAGCATGGTAGAGGCTATGTATTAAACGAAATGCCTATACATGACAGAGCTATTGTAGCTACATCTTTGGTAAAAGCATTTCCAACTGGTGGGGCCGTATTTGTTTTTCCAACAAAAGAAAAAGCCCAGTTGGTTAGAAATTGTGGTTCTACTTTAATTACATCTGGTCCTTTACAACCATCTCAATTAGGCGCCGCCATCGCCGCTGCTAAAATTCATCTTACGGAAGAGATTTATGAAATGCAAAACGATCTTCAAGATAATATTCGTTTTGCTAACTTGATGCTCAAAAAATATAAACTACCTGTAGTAGCACCATCAGATGCAGCGGTTTTTTTTATTGGAGTAAGTTTACCAAAATTAGGTTACAACATGGTACACCGTATGATGAATAAAGGATATTATGTAAACCTTGGTATTTTTCCGGCAGTACCAATGAAGAATACTGGCATACGCTTTACCATTACCAAATTGCACACCTATACGCAGATTGAAAGTATGATTTCCAGTATTGCAAATGAATTGCCTTTGGCAATGGAAGAAGAAGGGCTTACGCTAAAAGATATTTACAAAGCATTTAAATTACAAATGCCTGATGATGTAAAGTTAGATACTGCCGTTTCTTCCGTTATTAATCAAAGTCTTTCATTAAAGCTACAGCATTATAACACAATAAATAAAGTTGATAAGTTAGAGTGGGATAATATTTTTGCAGAAAAAGGAACGTTTGATTGGGACGGACTTCAATTATTAGAAAAATCTTTTTCAGAAAATGAACTGAAAGAAAATAATTGGAATTTTGATTACGTAATCATAAATGACAATACAGGGAACCCGGTTGTTGCTACATTTTTAACTACATCACTGTGGAAAGATGATATGCAATCTCCATCTTCTATTTCAGCAAAGGTAGAAGAGCAAAGGCTTAGTGACCCTTATTATCTTACATCTACTGTTATATCTACAGGTTCGTTACTTACCGAAGGCGAGCATCTGTACATAAATAAATCTTCTCCATATTGGAAAGAAGCTATGAAATTATTATTTGAAAAAATGTATATGTTGCAAGAAGATAATAAAGCAAATAATCTTGTATTGAGAGATTTTAACAACAGTGATGTAGAACTTGATACTTTTTTGGTGGACAATGGTTTTTTCAAAATAGCCATGCCCGATAATAATATTGTGGAAGAGATGAACTGGCAAACAAAAGAAGATTTTTACAACGGGCTATCCCAAAGATCGAGACAGCATTTTAGAGAAGATATAAAAAAACATGAAAATAAATTTGATGTAAAAATTGAAACCGATTATTCTGAAAAAAACCTGGATTATTGGTATGGTTTATATGAAAATGTAAAAAACAACAGTTTAGACTTAAATACATTTACACTGCCTAAAAAAGCTTTTGAACAAATGCTAACGAGCCATAAATGGGAAGTAATAAGTCTAACAGTTAAAAAACAATTCGATTTTATTGGCATTGAAAAACCAATAGCAGTAGTATTTTGTCATAAAACAGATAATGTGTATATGCCAGTTATTATGGGATTAGATTATCGTTATCAAAAAGAATATAAAGTATATAAACAAATGCTGTTTCAGTTAGTATTGAGAGGTAAAGCATTAGGGTGTAAGCAAGTGAATTTAGGTTTTTCGGCTACTACAGAAAAGAAAAAAGTAAGTGCATTGCCTGTGCCAACATTTGGCTATATGCAAGCAAAAGATAGTTACAATTTTCAAGTATTGGCAAATATGGAAATGAGTAAAAATTAAGAAACCCTTCGATAAAATTAACCCTAACATTCTCTATGGCTTGCCCATCCCCCAGCGATTATTAAAAAGCTAATAGATGCATTTATCAAGAGGAGAGTTTACCCAATTTAGCCTAAAAGGCAAACTAAATTTATTGAATGAATTTGGTATATTATTAACACAAAAAAGAGTACATGAAACCGAAATAAAAATATACTACATCTATGATTTTTATGTAGAAGTTTTTTTTGTAGGAAAGCTTGTTACCAAAGTGGAGCCGCTTATTTTTAGTGGTCTCCTTAGGTACTATATGTAAATTACTTTCAAGATTTTTTATAATAACTCATTTAATAACTACAACAATTATATTGTATGCAAGCTACCACACAAAAGATTACCATAGCCATAGTAGATGATAGTGATCCTTATCGAGAAGCATTATCATACTATTTTTCTCAGTTAGATGATATAGAAATATTGTTTGAAGCGAGTGATGGATTGGAGCTAATAAAAAATTTGAAAACCAAGCAGCCGCAAGTAATACTGCTCGATATGGATATGCCTAATCTTAATGGTTTAGAAACATTAAATAAGTTAAGAGATGAATATCCATCTATCAAGTTTATTATACTTACGATGTACAATGAAAAATCAGTAATATGGTCTTTTTTAGCAAATGGAGCCAATTCTTACTTAAATAAATCAGCAGATGCAGAAGAAATTTATACTGCAATTGTAAAATGTTGTGATGCCGATTTTTATATGAACGATTGGATAAATGATGCATTGGTAACCAAAGTAAAACATACGTCAGCTACTCAAAAATATCTGTTGTCATAGGAAGAATAATGGTAACTGTTGTACCAGCTTTCTCGCCACTTTTAATGTCAAAAGTTCCATTAATATGTTGCAATAATTCTTTTATCAACCCCCAACCAAGTCCATTACCCCTCATATTTTCAGTATCTGCTTGAGGGGTAATTTGGATACCTTTTTTTATCTTGTTTATATTTTCAATAGATATACCATTGCCAGTGTCAGATACATGTAGGTAAAGTGATTGTTTTTCTATAGAGACATTCACTTCTATTTCACCTTCTGGTGTAAATTTTACAGCATTGTTTAATAAGTTTTGTATAATAACACCAAAAGCAGTTTTGTCGGTACTAATAAAAATATCTGTCGAAATGTTATTTATTAAGTAAATATTTTTACTAGCAGCAATAAAACGAAAAAATTCCATTTTGTCAGAAACGAGTTGGTGAAGATTTTCATTTTTAAAACTTGCTTTATAATTCCCCTTTTGAAATTCTATCCACTTTAAAATATTTGATATTAGCAATAGCATTCTAATACTTGTATTGTTTATGTCTGCCAATGCATCTGTTATTTCTTCTTTGTTTAAACTATCTTTTTTTGTTAAAACCGCTTTGCCTACCATTGTACTAAATCTTAATGGTGAGTGTACATCATGCGATAATATGTACAATAATTTATTTCTTAATTTATTGTTTTCAACAAGCCTTTCTGCATCTATATTTAGTGCTTTTATTTTGTTCTTTAATAGCTCATTTTCTTGTTTTAATTTTAAAATTTCTTCCATGTTGTTGAAGCTGGTTTTCTTATGCTAAGCATTTTTAAAAAAGAATATATTTTTTATTTGAAATTATATACTCTAGCAAGATTGGTGAGATCTATTAAACTTTGAATAGCAAGTTTTTCAAATAACCTATGTTTGTAGGTTACTACCGTATTGGCATGCAAGTCCATTAGTTTCGAAATGTCTTTAACGTGAACACCCTCTAATAAATGCCTTGTTACCTCTATTTCTCTATTGCTTAAATTTATAAATGGGTTTTTGTTTACTTTCCCTTTATTGTTTCGTAGGTCATTTATCATTAAATCATTTAGTTTTTGGCTAATATAATTTTGACCTGATAGAAATATTTTTAATGCTCTTAGTACTTCTTCTTCATCTGCATTTTTATTTAAAAATCCTCTGGCCCCTAATTGTAAAATTCTTTTAGCATAAATTTCTTCATTACTCATGCTAAAAATTAAAATGTCTAATTGGGGGTAAAGCTTAGTAATAATAGGCAAAGTCTCAATCATATTGCCATCGCTTAGTTGTAAATCAAAAATAGCAAAATCTGGTACATTTATTTTTAAAGAAGCCATTGTTTCTTTAATTGAATGTACCTCTTCAATGATGTACTTTTTAAAATGATTGGCAAGTATAAATTTTAAACCTCTTCTTATGATAGAATGGTCATCGCAGATTAAAATTTTCTTCATAGATTTTTTTTGATGGTATTATTTACGATTACATTATTAATAAACCTGTGCATATTACTTTTTATAAAGGCATTTGTCATACTGTGATTAATACTGCAAAGTTGGTATTTTTTTTTGACTTCATTTGTAGGTTTTAACCTACAGCTTTTTACAAAGAATCTACATAAATTATCCTTGAATCCTACACTTCATTAACAAACTAAATTCAAAATTGCCTGCTGACGATCTTTTTTGTTATTAATTTTTGTCAGTTCCAATAAAACCTTAACTATAAAACCAAACCTATGCTTTGTATTACTGAAATATTTAATTTTTATATTAAATATTTAAGCGCATTTCCAAAGCATAAATGGTAGTGTAATATTTTACAGAATTAAAACCATTGACAATGATGGATATTATTCTTACTCAAATGTTACAAAAATTAATCTTAATGAGGTAAAGGAAATTATTGTTTTACCAAATCCATTTACAACATTTGTAAAGGTTCAATTTAATGTAAACGTTAAAGCAAGAGGAATTATTAAAATATATTCCTTAGAAGGCAAACAAGTGTATGGCAAATATTATGACTTTGTAAAAGGATTTAATACTGTTGAGGTGAGAGGATTAGAAAATGTACCAGCAGCCACTTATATTATTGAATTAAATATTAATGGTGACATAAAAAAAGAAAAAATTATAAAAGTGCAATAGTATTAAAATCTTCATGTAAAAAAAGTATACCGTAGAGGGGTTATACTTTTAAAGCGCCCGTTCACATTTGTGGACGGGCTTTTTTTATATAATTATTTCTTTTTTTGTAATTTTTAATGGGATTACCTATGCCAACAAAGAAAATATTTAAACGTAGGGTTTATAATAGGAGTTAAAGATTAATGGGTACAACTTTAAAGAAAAAAATCGGATAACTTATTTAAATCTCTATTGCAAAACAGTTGAATTCATTATACTAAAGTATTGATAAACAATTATTATCTTACTACCAGCATAGGAAAATAATGCTGAATTAAAAATAAATGAACTGCAAAATATAGATGAAAATAATCATATAAGGACAATAAGTAATAATAAATTGCGTTTTTTGGTGTAACTCACTTTTGGGTACAAATAAAACATTAGGTTAATTTTTGGATTTAAGCATTTTAGCCTATTTGTATTATTTATTTAAGTTATATGGTTTTTAATCACAATAAAATTTTAAAATAAAGGAACCTTTTTTATCACAAATTCGTCATAATAACAAATAATTTTAAATGTAATAATATAAATTCTAGTAAACAATTCATTCTATTAAAAAACCAAAATGTCACTTATTTACCAACTTCATCAATAGGACACCCACAATGCAACAAAGGCCTTTAGAATCCGATAATCAAAATAAAAAATATTTGTTAGAGTGTTTATTCAATTCTCAGAGCCTTTATTTTGCTGGTACACCCAAATGAAGAAGTCGGGAAGATTTTAGCCTATTTGTATTAATATATTTAAGCTATATGGTTTTTAATCACAATAAAATTAAAATATAAAAGGAACTTTTTTTATAACAAAATCGTATGTACAACCAAGAATTTTAAGTGTAATAGTAATATAAATTATAATAAACAATTCATCCTAATAAAAAAACAACATGTCACCTATTTCAATCAAAAAAGTATTAAATACTATAATAGTTTTTATTACAACATTGTGTTTTAACACTAGTTTATTTGCACAAACAGAAACCCTGCCCGCAGGTGCACTCATCATTAATATGGGAAGTGCAGCTCCTACTGTAAACAATTCATTAAGACCATATGGTTTGGTATGGGATATTATTAAAAATAATAAAGCACAAGTAAGATGGGTCATTAGCCAGTCTAAACTAAAAGATGGCATTGATTTTACTTACAATTCAATCGACTACAAAGGAGGTACATTTATAATACCAGCCGAGTTTCGTACTGCAGCAGTTAATGCAAAAATTAGTGCATTGAGTGCTATTATTACATCTGTAACTACCACAACCCCTTTAATAGTAAATGTAACCTACAATTTAAAATATACACCAAGGTGGACTTTTGATTTTGACAATGGAGACATAGCTCAAGGTTACTTAACAAATGCAGGAATACCAACCACCAGTTTTCCATTGAAAAAACCCGCAGATTTGAATGGCTGCGATGATTTGTTTGTAATGCCACATGCCGACCCTGTTTGGGGAACACATAAGAATTTATTGACATGGAATCAAAATGCAAAAGGATGGATATGGGCTGCCTGCCATGCGGTAAGTGCTATGGAAAACATTTATAACCCCGCAGACCCAACTCAGCAATTGAACTTTTTATCTAATAGATTTGCTGGTTTTGGTGCAGATCTAGATGCTGGAAATACTTGGGCTGGTAACTCTTTAGTATTATGGACTACGCACGCTGATCCTTTAACAGCATTTACATATACTAATCCGAATGATGCAGAAATGCAATTTATGGGTACACTTACAGGCGGGGTTGGAACAAATGGCTCCGAAAGAGGCTATATGCCCTATAACCCAACAAGTGGTGGAGCTGCTGGAAGACAAGCAAGTTGGAGAGCCTCTACAACCGTTGCTGCATTTGATGGCAGTGCTCCTGCTACAAACCCTAATATTCCAGAATTTTCTGATGGATTAATTGCGGAAGTTGCATATGGTAGAGCGTTTGGTGATAATGCACGGGGTAAGGTAATGTACGAAGGTGGCCACTCGCATGATGGTACCACAGCTCCTTTTATTGCAGCGCAAAGAATATTTTTTAATTTTTCATTTTTATCTACTTACGATAAAGATCCTATACCCTCTCTTTCTATTTCTTCATCTTCTATGTTATCGGCCGATACTGTAAATTTAGGTATGTCCTTAAAAGCCGGGTTTAATTTATCGGATTATAATATTTATTGGACTTCAAGTTGTGGTGGTACATTTATTAATCCATATAGTGCAACAGCAAAATTTGTAGCACCATCGGTTGCTGCTTGCGGACCATGTACTTTAACCGTTACTTTAACGGATGGTTGTGGTCGTCAATTCTATGAAAGAATTAATATTAGTATTTGTCCAGCACCTCCCACTGCTTTAGATAAAACAACTTTAGTAATAAGTAACTCCTCAGGTACAGGGCCTGTAAATATTGGCGCCATAACACCATTGTCTGGTACAGATCCTGATGGAACAATTGTATCTTTTACAATTACATCATTGCCATCAATTGCACAAGGTGTTTTAAGTATAACTTGCCCACCAACACCAACTGGAGCTACTTGTACAGGTGGTTTTGCAAACTTAACAGCTGCTGTACTAGCAGCAAACCCTGCTGGTATCGTACTTACTCCTTCGCAGGCACAAACATTTAGATTTGACCCTGCTGATGGTTTTGGAGGAAGCGCAACATTTAATTATACAGTTACCGATAATGTAGGCTTAATAGATGCTACGCCTGCAACTTATACTATTCCTGTTAATCCTCCGCCAGTAGCAATAGATGTTTTAACAGCACCCATTGCAAGCACTGCTGGACCAACTTTGGTTTCTCCACCTTTTAGTGCTACAGATAATGGTACTATAGTAAGTTATACCATTTCATCTTTACCACCCTCTAGTCAAGGTATATTGTACTTAAATGGTATTCCGGTAATAGTTGGGCAAGTATTAACACCACTAGAAGCTATTCAGTTAAGTTTTGACCCAAGTGGTACTTATATTGGCTATGCACAAGTTACATACACTGCTACAGATAATAATGGAGCTGTTGATGCTACGCCTGCAACTTTAAGTATTCAAATAGTAAACCAGCCCCCAGCAGCTCAAGATATTTCAACACCTGTTATCGCAAATCCGAATGGAACTGGGCAAACAGCAATACCTTCGTTAATAGCAACAGATGCGGATGGAACGATTGCCACTTATACAGTAGTTTCAGTGCCTTTAGTTACTGAAGGGGTTTTATATTATTTTAACGGAACAACTTATGTTATTGCCGCAGGTGGTCAAGTATTAACACCTGCACAAGCGGCTTCATTAAAATTTGACCCTGCGGATGGTTTTACTGGTAATGCAACTTTTACTTATTCTGCTACCGATAATTTAGGTTTAGTGGATAATAGCCCTGCTATTTATAATATACCAGTAGGTATTGTACCTCCAATTGCTGATAATATTCTTAACCCTTCTATTTACAGTGGTGCAGGCCAAACGAACATAAACCCATTAACAGGTAACGACCCTGATGCTACAAATATAATTACAAGTTTTACTATTAGTACTATTCCTCCTGCAAACCAAGGCGTATTGTATTATGATAATGCTGGTACATACACTGCTGTTACAGCTGGGCAAATTCTAACACCAGCACAAGCAGCTAGTTTAAAATTTGACCCTGCGGATGGCTTTACTGGTAATGCCATATTTACTTATACTTCAACTGATGATGAAGGTTTAACCGACCAATCGTCAGCTACGTTTACTATCCCTATTACCAACCAGCCACCAGTAGCTACAAATGTTACCAATGCTGGTATCAATAACACGGCAGGCCCAACAAACATTAATCCATTAGCTGCAACAGATGCAGATGGCACTATTGCAACATATACGATTACTTCTTTACCAGATCCATCAAAAGGTGTTTTGCTTTTATCTGGTATTCCTGTGGTTGCTGGTCAAGTTTTAACACCTGCACAAATAGCATTATTACAATTTGACCCTGCAGCATTTGCTACAGGAAGTGCAGTGTTTAATTTTACAGCTACAGATAATCAAGGAGCTACAGACGCTACTCCAGCTTCATTTACGATACCATTAATTAGTGTACCTGTACCACCAACTACAGATAATAAAACGAATCTTGAATTAAATTATACCAATGGCCCTACATCTATTCTTGGATTAACAGGGGCGGATGCAGATGGCTCGGTTGTTTCTTATGTTATTAATACTTTACCACCAGCTGCTCAAGGTGTTTTAATGTTAAATGGTGTACCAGTAACAATTGGCCAGGTTATTCCTGTTAGTTTAGCTAGTCAATTACAATTTGACCCATCTGGAACATACACAGGTAATGCTGTGTTTACCTATTCTTCTCTAGATAACGAAGGCTTTTCTGATGCAACACCTGCTACGTTTACTATTCCAATTGTAAATAATCCTCCAGTGGCCGATGATATTACTATAAACAATATAAAAACAGGTTCTACAGTAAGAATTCCATCATTAACAGGTACTGATACTGATGGTACCATTGCAAGCTATACGATATCTACCTTACCTACTTTGGGTACATTACAAGTTGATTTAACTGGTAGTGGAACTTTCACCGCAGTTACAGCGGGGCAAGTGCTTACACCTGCGCAAGCAGGGAGATTGCGTATTTTATCTGGTGCGGTTGTGGGTAATTCAGTATTTACTTATACCACAACCGATAATCTAGGCCTGGTAGATCCGACACCTGCTAATTATACCATTCCTATAAGTGGAGCAGCAACGGTAAATCAACCACCTATTGTTACTGATATAATAAATCCATCATTAAACGCTAATGCAGGGCAAACAGCCATTAATCCATTAATTGGTGCTGATATAGATGGAACAATAGCTACTTATACCTTATTGACTATACCAGCACCAAGCCATGGCACATTATATTATACGCTTGGAACGGTTGTTACAGCAATTACAGAAGGGGGCTTGGTTTTAACTCCAGCACAAATGGCTACTTTAAAATTTGATCCTAGCGGTACTTTTATAGGGAATGTTAATTTTAGCTACACAGCTAATGATAATGATGGAAACATAGCTTTGAGCACTGCTAATTATACAATTCCAATCATTAATAATCCACCTGTTGCAAATAATGTAACTAACCCTGCATTAAATAGTAGTAATGGCCCTACTACAATTAGCGGATTGACGGCAACAGATCCTGATGGTACTGTGGCAAATTATCGCATTACTACAATTCCATTAGCTAGCCAGGGTATATTATCTTTAAATGGTGTGCCTGTACTGGAAGGACAAGTATTGACACCTGCTCAAGCAGCATCGTTGCAATTTGACCCCGCACCAACATTTAGTGGCAATGCAATATTTACTTATACAGCTATTGATAATTTAGGCGGAGTAGATGCTACCCCTGCAACATTTACTATACCTGTAAATAATTTACCACCAGTTGCAGATGATAAAATAAGTCAAATTATTACTAACTCAAGTGGTACAGGTCAGCAAGCAATACCAACCTTAACAGGTGTGGATGCGGATGGAACTATTAGTACCTTTACGATAAATAATTTACCTTTAAATGGCACACTTTATTTAAATGGGGTAGCCGTAACTGCTACTCAAGTTATACCAGTAGCACAAGCAAATTTATTATCTTTTGATCCTTTAGATGGATTTAGTGGCAATACAACATTTAATTATACAACAACCGATAATAATGGAAATATAGATGCAAGTCCAGCATTATATACTATCAGAGTAAATACTCCTCCAACAACCAATAACATCATTGTACCTGCAGTTTATGCTTCTGGTGCAAATGGTCCTTTGTTACCTTTGGTTGGTGCAGATGATGGCTCTATACAATTTTATACGATTACCACTCTACCGCCAGTTGGGCAAGGAGCCTTATATTTAAATGGAGTATTAGTAACTGATTTAATGCAAGTAGATACTTTAACGCCAGTTCAAATAACACAACTAAGTTTTACACCTGCAGCTACATTTACAGGTACAACATTTACATACACAGCTACTGATAATTTGGGAATAATTGATGTTACACCTGCGGTTTATTCAATCCCACAAAAAATAATTATTTCGGGCTCAGTATGGAATGATGTAAATGGTGGGATATCGATAGATGGATCTGAAACCCTTATTAATGGTACAAATACAGGTGGTGGTGTAATTACGGGAGCAGTTTTATATGTAAATTTAATAGATGGATTAGGCAATGTAGTGGCTACAGCTCCAGTACAATCCGACGGAAGTTATACTTTCCCAACGGTACCACCTAATGCAACTTTATCTGTGCAGCTAACTACCACACAAGGTACTGTTGGTTCTCCTAAACCTGCTACAACATTACCAGTTGGTTGGGCTACTACCGGCGAAAATAAAAATGGGCTTGGCGGTTTACCAGATGCTACATCTAACAGTGAGATTGTAATTAATACAAACAATACAAATGTAATCACACAAAACTTTGGTATTGAAAAATTACCAGAGTCTGCAGTAAGCACTAATAGTGCAGGTCCAAATCCTGGTAGTTTTGGTACAACTTCTGTAACCCCAAGTTTTTTTGTAACTAGTAATGTTGGTGCAAATCCTAATACACTTGATTATAATGGTGGAACTGTTACAGATATTAGAATAACAGCATTTCCAACCAATGCAAATGCTATTACTATAAACGGAGTTGTTTATACAAATGGCGGAACTTGCCCTCCTTCAACTACATGTGTTTCATGGCCTGTGGGTGGGGTAACAACTGCCTTTACAAACGGAGTTGGTACTACACAGCCTATATTTGTTGATCCGATAGATGGCTCTTCCTTAACAGTAGCAATATCATTTGTTGCTATCGATAATGCAGGCAAAGAAGATCCTACACCAGGAAGTGTAAGTTTGGTTTATGTAGGTGTTGTGCCTGTAAAAATAGTAAGTTTTACCGCATTGCCAAAAGCAAACCAAGTAAATTTAGAGTGGTATGTTTCTACACAAATCAATGTTGCTTCTTACGAAATAGAATTTAGCAGCAACGGAAGAAATTTTGAAAAGTTTACTACAGTAAATAGCAACGGAAGCAATAGTTCTAAATACAATACAGTACATACAACCCCTAAAGCTGGTATCAATTTTTATAGAATAAAAACGATAGAAAACGGTGGATCTTTTTACTATAGCGAAATACGCAGCGTTAGCTTCGTAAAGGGTGGTGAAGTAACAGTTTATCCAAATCCTGTATCTACAGAGGTTGTATATGTTACGCTTAAAGGCGCTATGATCAGTAAGGCTGCTACAATAAAGGTTATTGCAATGGATGGTAAACTTATAAGCACACAAAGAATTGCAAATACAAACCAAACTGAAACAATAGATATAAGCAGACTTTCAAAAGGAACTTATGTAATAAGCATCATTACTGATGCTGAAGTTATCAATAAGCAAATAGTAGTTATTAAATAATATTTAGCATTTAGTAAACATTGCTACAAAAAAAGCCCGTTCAGTTTTGGACGGGTTTTTTGTTATATTTTTAATAGAATTTAAAAAGTATGGTGAGGCAGTACAGGTCCAAAGTGCATTTTTTTCAGAGATTTTCCTTTATTTAGTTTTAAAATATCTGGGGCTGTTTCATATCCCTCATTTGATATTTCACTAATTTGTTTTTGTTCTACAGCCTTCTTTTTACTTGCTATCATTATAGCTGTGAAAGCCAACGCAGCTGCACCTAGTGTAATTTTTGAGTATGTTTTCATTGAAAAATATTTATGGTTATTTTTAATTGATAAAAGTATTGCTAAAAATGTACCAAAGTTTCATTACTTTAAAATTTAGCAATAATGTCATATTTAAATGTACGATTTTAACAACTTATGGGCATAAAAAATCCCTTCATTGCTGAAGGGAAAATTTAAAGCGCATTTATATAACTTAAATATTAATAATCTTTGCTATAACCACCGCCGCCGCCACTGCGACCGCCGCCACCACCGTATCCGCCACTTCCACCGCTACGACCACCGCCGCCGCCATATCCACCGCCGCCAGAACGACCACCGCCGCCGCCGCCATATCCGCCGCCGCCTCTGTTACCGCCACCGCCGTAGCCACCGCCACCGCTGCGTTTTTTGTAATCGTCGCCTTCAGCACGTGGCTGAGATTCGTTCACGATTAACTTACGACCTTGAATTTCTACTTCGTTTAATGCAGCGATTGCAGCTTTAGCAGCCTCATCGTCTTCCATTTCTACGAAACCGAAACCTTTGCTACGGCCATTCATTTTGTCTTTAAGAATTTTTGCACTGCTTACAGTACCATACTCAGTGAAGAGTGT
>JAYSWO010000328.1:0-1503 GCA_043717975.1 Ferruginibacter sp.
AACGTCTTTCCGACTTACCGGCCATATTATATTTCATTTTTCTAAAGTCGGGAAGGAAAATGCTTCGCATTTTTTTGTACCACAAAATCAACCATCAAACTAATCAACCAATAAACAACATTCAACCTTCAACCCCTACCCCTATCCAACTTGCCTTGTACCTCAGCAGCCCCTCTTCCATTTCATTATACACTTTTTGTTTCAAAGCTTCTACATCATTGCCCGGCAGTACTTCTGGCAAAAAAACCGCACGAGATTTGCCAGGCGTTAAGCTAAAAATACTTTTATAATGAAGTCTATCGTATGCATCTAAAAAAAGGACTGGTTGTATGGGCGTTTGCATTTCTACAGCAATTTTAAAAGCCCCATTATAAAATTCTTTCAGCGGTTTATCCGTCATATTAAATGTACCCTCTGGCGATATTACAATAGAAATATTTTTAGCTAAAATACTTTTTAATTGCATCACGCTTTTTGCCCTAGCAGCATCACTAGCCCTATCCACCATCACTGCTGCTTTTCTATAAATATACCCAAATACTGGCACTTTGGCCATTTCTGCTTTTGCCAAAATACGGATAGGCTCATTTCTAAAGGTTTTCATCATTATTGGTATATCAATGTACGATAAATGATTAAACACATATACCACTGCATGATCTTTTGCTTTGGGTACTTCAAAAATATTTTTGTGATACATGCACCAAAAAAAGAATACCACATCTGCCCAAATTCGGCAAATGCTATACATCATATTACCTCCTTTTATTCTACCAAAAAAAGACGCTATTACAAAAAAAGGAAATAGCAATAACATCACCACAATAAAAATGATGAACGCATACAGACTATAAATGGTGCCAATAATTTTTCTCATATAATTTTGCCAAACACGAATATACAAATACATTATTTAGGTTGAGTTTAGTTGCATAAAGTTGAATGACAATCTTCTCACAAAATCTCTTTAACCAAATACTGATTTCCATTTATATCCACACTTTTACGTGTACTCAAGCCCATAAGCTTGGCCCCCAATGGACTTTGCGGGCTAATGGCCATAACCAAAATATCATCGATCACTGCTTTGCCCAAAGCCACACTAATATAAAAATACCCTTTGCTTGTTTTTACCAAACTGCCTTGTACAACTTTTGAAGTGTTGGTGATCTTTTCTAATTTTTCTATAGCCGCTTTTTGTTGTAGCGCTTCTTGCAATTGTGTGCGCTTATTGGCTTGTTCTATTTGCAGCATGGCAAGAGCCGTTTCATGTTTATCGCCTGCGGTACTTTTGGTTTCGTTAGCACCGCTATCTTTAAGGTCTGCAAGGGTTTGTTGGAGGAGGCTTACTTTAGTGTTGGCCGTGAGTAGATAGTGTGAAAATATTTTCTGTTTAAGGGTCATACATCGTAAAGATACAAATACAAAGTTTTTGTTTCATAATATATCAATACAGTTTGTGGGGTAGCTATCTTTTTATTTTATGGCAAAATGGGCTTTGCA
>JAYSWO010000329.1:0-3847 GCA_043717975.1 Ferruginibacter sp.
AAATACAAAAATATAATAGTAGAAAGTTTACAATTTTGTGTAAAAGAAAGCAAAGTTAAATTATACGCATTTGTAATAATGAGCAATCATATTCATTTAGTTTGGCAACAAATACCTCCTACTACAAAAGTAAAACTGCAACATAGTTTTATGACATTTACTGCACAAAAAATAAAAGAAGATTTGCAAAAGAATAATCCTACGTTATTAGAAACTTTTAAATAAATGCAAAAGTTAGAATGTATCAAATTTGGGAGAGAAACCCATTAACGGTTGACTTATTTTTGCCAAAAGTATTTTATCAAAAAATAGACTACATACATTTCAATCTTGTAGTAGCGAGTTTGTGTATTCACCCTGAAGACTATTATTATTCCTCCGCAAAATTTTATGCAACAAATATAGATGAGTTTAATATGCTCACACATTATGATGGGTAAGTACTTATTTAACAAATTTATAGTACATGCAAGTGTTGTAGGTACGCTCGGTTGCTTATCCACCCTGCATGCCAACAACGGCAGCGCTTCACGAAAATGACCTGTTACTTTTACGATTTTTTTGTAGTTTTGTGGTAACTGCAAAGTCAAAAAGAAAACATGCCAACAATGGCAAAAAAATGTATTTAAAGAACGAAATATAAAATGGTAACTACTGAAAATTGTTTAAACTGTGGAAATCCTATCACAGACAAATTTTGTGCTAAATGTGGACAAAAATCAGCCGTACATAGGTATTCATTAAAACATTTTGTTGAACACGACTTAATTCACGGAATTTGGCACGTTGACAATGGAATTCTTTTTACCATTAGAGAATTGTTTACTAGACCAGGGCATAGCATAAGAGAATTTATTAATGGAAAGAGAGTTGGCTATTTTAGTTTTGTCACAATGTTGCTTCTTATTCTTGGAGTTTCACATTTTTTAGGAGAATATGCTCAAGTAAAAATGTCAGATTTAATGCCTGAAAGTAGTAAAGGTGCTATAAACGAACTTCAAGAATTCACAAAGAAATATCCTAAATCGATGTTGCTTATAACAATCCCATTTTATTCCATTATTAGTTTCCTTTGGTTTAGAAAATCAAAAATAAATTTGACTGAACATTTTGTTTTGAATTCATATAAAACTGTTGCAGAATCATTGATTGGATTACTATTCATCGTAATAACTATATTCTTTACTAATATTAGAGTTTTGACTTTGATTTATAGTTTTATAAGTCTTTTTACATTAGTATATGCTTTTTGGTTTTATAAACAATTCTTTTCAGCTTTTGGATATTCAAAAAAATCTTTGATTATAAGAAGTATAGGGGTTGTATTTTCATATATTTTCTTCTCAATGTTAGTCGGTCTAATTATGGGAATTATGAAATATGTAAAATAAAAAAACTTGTGCTAATAAAAGCTATTGTGTAATTGGGGCATGTTGTTGAAGCAAACATACGCATATTCAAGTTTTTCGCCTTTGTTGGCATGTTCTTAATGTTCACTATCCAGACGTCGCATAATCGTAGCGCCCTTGGTATGCAGCGCAGGGTAAGCAGCCAGGCGTACCAACAACTCGCTTAGTGTAACCCAAAAAATTATTATATAAATCATAGCCACGGCAAGTGTTGTTGGTACAGCAGCCCTGCCTTTGCTATGCTGCATACCAAAAGCGGAACGGTGGAAGTACCTTTTCTAACAAATATTTAAAGGCTAGTTTTATCCATACCGACGAACGGAAACTCAGAACACAGCTGATTTCGGCGGTGAGTGTAAAGCGGAAAAGAAAAATGAAAATGTTGATTTTTAAAACGATAACTTTATTATTAAATGTTGCGTTAAAACATTGAAACCGCCATTTGGAACACCTCAAAATTTCAATAATAAATTATGCAAAAGAAAATTTTAGTTATCGTTTTTACAGTTTTTACAATTTCCTTATTTGGACAGACAAAAGAGGAGAAATTGAGTGACTTGCTTAATGCATACAATAAATTAGGTGAATTTAATGGGGCGGCACTAATAACTCAAAATGGAAAAACTCTTTTAGACAAAGGTTATGGTTTCAAAAATGTTGAAACCAAAGAGGCAAATATTCCTAATACAATATTTCAAATTGGCTCAATAACAAAACAATTTACTTCTACAATTATTTTGAAATTGGAAGAACGTAAAAAACTTAAACTTACTGATAAACTTTCAAAATATTTCCCTGACTTTCCAAATGGTAATGATATAACAATCTTCAACTTGCTAACACATACATCAGGCATTTACAATTATACAAATGATGTAGAATTTATGAAAAGTGAAGCTGTGAAACCAGCAAATGAAAAAAAGATGCTTGCTGTTTTTAAAGATAAAAAACTTGACTTTACGCCCGGCTCACAATGGAGTTATAGCAATTCGGGCTATATGCTTTTGGGTTATATTATTCAGAAAGTTACAAAACAACCGTATGAAAAAGTTGTTAGAGAGTATATTTTCAAACCCTTAAAAATGAATAATAGTGGATTTGATTTTGTTCACTTGAATGACAATAATAAAGCCGTAGGTTATTTCACCATTACCAATAAGAATAGTATAAAAGCAGAATTGGTAGACTCTTCTGTCTCTTTTGCAGCAGGTGCAATTTACACCACAACAGCAGACTTATTAAAATGGCATACAGGAATTTTAAATAACACAGTTCTTAAAAGAACGAGTAGCGAAAAAGCATTTACATCATTTAAGAATCACTATGGATTTGGTTGGATAATGGACAGTATAAATGCAAAAAGAATTACAAAACACGGTGGAGGAATTTTTGGATTTAACGCAAATTTTGCAAGGGTAGAGCAAGACAATATTTGCATAATCCTTTTAAACAATGTTGGAAACTAAAAATTGGAAGATATTACAAAAGATATATTTGCAATACTGTACGACAAACCATTTAAAATACCAGAAAGCAAAGCAGAAATTAAAGTTAGTACGGAAATTTTAAATAAGTACATCGGAACTTACGAGGTAGTTCCAGAATTTAAGATTGAAGTAAATGTGGAAAATGGACAGCTTGTTGCACAAGCTACGGGACAACCAAAATTTGAATTATTTGCTCAAAAAGAAAATTATTTTTTCTTAAAAGCAGTTGAAGCAGAAGTTGAATTTGTAAGTAATGACAAAGGAGTTGTAGAAAAATTGGTTTTGTATCAAGGTGGACGTAAAACACCTGCAATGAAGACCAAATAGAAGACTTTTACCGCACAAAACATTGGAGACTGATGCACAACTATATTTTCATAAAAATATAAGATCTATTTAGAGGCATTTTAAGCGGTGCTATTTTTTATTATATTACCCAATTTTGTATTAAATGAGGTGGTGTTAATAAAAAGCATGTTGACTTGGTAAAGCATGTTATGCGCAAAAATAAAGCCTGCAGGTTTACCTGCATTACTTGTGTATTGGTTTGTACTTTTCTTGTAGTAAATTTTAGTAGTTTTTTTAGATTGTAAGCAATGGCAGCCATTAGCATGCATTTATTGGCTTGCTCTATGCCTCGGGTGTTTACTCGTCGCATAGCTAAAAAATTTACCAGCGTACCAAGTACAGGTTCTACGGTGCTGCTGCGGAGTTTTTTCATGCGTTTGGCTTTTTGTGTTTGCAGTTTTGCTTGCATACGATCGTACATGGGTTTGTTTACGGTGTCTTCTATTTTTTTAAAATCAGATTTGTCAATGCATTGGCTGCGGAGTGGGCACTTGGCACAATCCCTCGCCTTGGTTCGTGGTGTGCCGTGAATCAACAATGGTTATAAATATTGTTGAATGTTGTACAAAAGATGGAAGTAGGTCTTCCGCAATCGCTGTGCAA
>JAYSWO010000330.1:0-3846 GCA_043717975.1 Ferruginibacter sp.
TCCCTTCGTGGTTTATCAGTTGTATCAGATAAGATTATTTGGGCGTCAGGTAGCCATGGAACCGTAGGTATTAGTATCGATGCCGGATCTACATGGAAATGGATAAAAGTAAAAGGTTTTGAAAAAATAGAATTTAGAGACATAGAGGCATTTGATGAAAATACAGCTGTTATTATGGGGATAGATTCGCCTGCATATATTTTAAAAACAACTAACGCTGGCGAAACTTGGAAAATAGTGTATCAAAATAATACAAAAGGTATGTTTTTAGATGCCATGGATTTTAAAAATACTAAAGTAGGTATAGTAGTGGGAGATCCCATAAATGGAAGGTTTTTTATTGCAAGAACAAATGATGCAGGAAATAGTTGGAAAGAAGAAGCCTATCACAAACGACCCATTGCTGATTCTGGTGAAGCCTGTTTTGCTAGCAGCGGTACAAATATTAGAATGATTAGTAATACAAAATATATTTTGGTCAGTGGAGGACTATCTGCTCATTTTTTTTATAATAATGTTAAATACATTTTACCCATTTTGCAAGGCAAAGAAAGTACTGGTGCAAATTCTATTGCTTTCAAAAATCCAAGATATTTCATTGTGGTAGGTGGGGATTTTAGTAGTAAAGATTCTACGAGCAAAAATTGTTATATCACAAAAAATAGCGGTAAATCTTGGTTAAAACCTCAAATATCAGCATCAGGTTACAGGAGCTGTATTGAATATTTATATAAAAATATTTGGATAACATGTGGCTTAAATGGTGTTGATATTACTACAGACAATGGCATGCATTTCAACCTAATAAGCAAAGAAAGCTTTCATGTTTGTAGAAAAGCAAAATTCAGTAAAGCAGTTTATTTTGCAGGGGGGGATGGAAAAATTGGAAAATTCTGTTTTAAATAATTTGTTTCCAAGAACTTATCAACATGTAAAATTTGTGTCACATTTTAATTATCTGTAATAGAATGAATTATACATTATAAATAAATCAATATAAATATGTAGTACTTATTCTACAAAAAAGTTGGTGAAAAAAAAGTTTTGTATTTATTTTTTGTGTTACTTTGTTCTCTAGACAGTAAATTTACTATCTAGCCTAATAATTTAATTACTCCATTTCCACTGCAAAATCCTACAGATGTGACTCACTGTATAAATTTAAGTCACGCAATTTTTCCAGTTTATTGATCCTTGTTTAACATTTGATATAGTGTATATAGTCAATAGTCCCCCCAAAGACCATAGATTTTATATCGGCACCATTAACTAATGAAATTGAACTTAAACCAACAAAAAACTAAGTACAATTAAAAAAACAAAACAAATGATGACAACATTTACCAAAATTATCGCAAAGACAAAGTTTGCTTCTTTAACTTTCTTACTTATCGTAACATTGCAGGTATTACAAATTGCCAAAGTTAGTGCACAAGCTTCTAGCCAGCAAAGAGTAGTTAATACAGTTAAGATAATTAATGTTGATGTAATCAACGAAAGCCGTACTGGACTAATCGACGGTAAAATTATTGTAAGCATTGAAGATTTAAATCCTCAATCGTCAACTTACCGGTTATCTTACGATTTGCATTCGGTAGGAAATAATTTTATATCTCCTATCTTAAAAAGTGTAAATAGTAAAGTCACATTATCAAACGTAAGATTGGGTGGTTATTTTAATTTAAAAGTTATAAGAAATAGTGATAATAAAAGTAGTGCTCCTTATGGGGCATTTAAAGTTAATAATGCCCCATATATTGAAGGAGGAACAACTTCAAGCAATAGAGCAGTTACATTATGTAGTAGTACAATAAATTACACAGATTGTGCAGGGGCTGCTAAGTCTATATCTAACTCCAATACAGGATCAGCATACAATGATGCAAATAACTACAGACCTTGTGGAGTAGAAATATCAAATGCTTGTACTGTTTTTGCGATAAACCAATGGCATTGTGTAGATGGTAATTTATCTGCTCCACCCAATCACAATGAATTTACACCTACAAATTATATTGGAGTTGGTTTAACTGCTTTACAGGCAGCTAGAATTAACTGGATAGTTTGTAATTATTCTTGCTTTGCTTCAGGTGTAGATCAAGCAATCTGGTATATTGCAGGAACTGGTGGATCAAATAATACAATTGCACAAGCTGCAGTTGCAGCTATATCTGCTGCAAATGGTACAGAATCTTTAATGATTTTCTATAAATCTTTAAATGCCAGTTATCAAGATATGATACAATGGCAGTGTAGAACTATTTGTACAGGAAAAGTTACAGGTTTATATTTTAATAAATTAGATGGCGGGGCAGATTTGCCAATTACAAACGGGGCCATATTTACACCTGCTCAATTGGGTGCTTTATATAACCTTGAGACAAGTAATACAGGTACTATAGGTAGTGTTAAATTTACCATCACAGGCCCAACAGCTACTTCTAATACAGAAAATTCGGCTCCTTATAATAGTCCTAGTACAGGAAGTGGCGCTTGGACAGGTACCGAAGGTGTATATAACGTTAATATAAAAGTGTACAGTGCTTCAGGTGCTACCGGCACGCAATGTCATGACACAACAATTTCATTTACTTTAGCGACTACTACTACAGGTTCAATTGGTGATAGGGTTTGGTTTGATGCAAATGGAAATGGCATTCAAGATGCAACGGAAACCACTGGCATTACTGGTGTATCAGTTCAACTAAGAAACGCAGCAGGAACAGTTATAGGCACAACAACTACAAACGCAACAGGTAACTACTTATTTAGTGGCTTAGCAGCAGGTAATTATAGTGTTCTATTTCCCGCATCAATTAGCGGAGCTATTGTAACAACAGCAAATGTTGGTGCAGATGACAATATAGACAGTGATGCCAATCAAACAACTGGTGCAACAGGAACAATAGCTTTGGCAGCTGGCCAAAATATCACGAATGTTGATGCTGGTTATTGCCCTACTACCTTAGCCTTAGGCGATAGAGTATATAATGATTTAAATAATAATGGCACAAGAGATGCTACAGAAACTGGTATAGCATCCGTAAGTGTAAATTTATTCAAAGACGATAACAACGATAACGTTGCAGATGGCGCAGCTATTGCAAATACAACTACAGATGCAAACGGTAACTATAGATTCGATAATCTGATTCCCGGTAACTATATTGTAGGTGTTACTCCTCCGCCTACTTTCACTTCAAGTAGTTTAACTGGTATAGATCCAGATAATGATGTGGATTTGGATGACAACGGTTCTAACCTTGTTGGTGCAGAATGGAGAGGTTTGGCAATTACCTTAACAGGTGCTGGCGAGCCATTGGAATCCGGTAATTTCAATAATACATATGATTTTGGTTTTTATGCTATTCCAGCGGGAGGTTTAGTTCTAGGAAATCAGGTATTTGATGATAAAAACAGAAGTGGATTGTATGACGCTGGTGACGGTGTAGTTGCAGGAGCTACTGTAAGACTTTATTTAGACGCAAATAATGATAATATTCCTGATGGAGCTTCAATTGCTAATACCTTAACGGATGCAACAGGTAATTACAGTTTTATTAATTTAACAGCTGGCAACTATATTGTAGGCGTATCTATTCCTTCTGGTTTTGCAATAGCAGTTTTAAATGGTGGTGATCCTGACAATAATATAAACAATGACAACAATGGGCTAGTACTTTCCAATGGAGAAGTAAGAGGTAATGCTATTACATTATCTGCTGGTACAGAGCCTGAAATTAATACGAACAATACATACGACATTGGTATTTACAACCCTGCATTACCACCAAATGGCGGTGAAGGTTGTTTTACAGGTACCAATCCGCTAGTTTTTGCTAAAAG
>JAYSWO010000034.1:0-15883 GCA_043717975.1 Ferruginibacter sp.
ACAAGCCAACTTAATTGCATGTGCTAAGCATGTAAAGAGTTTACAAATAGCCACACTTAGTACGCAGCCCAACGTAGATGATAATGAATTGTTGAATCAATATTTAACACCGCTTACAAGGCACTATCAATTAAATACAAACACTGAATTATTACAACAGCATTTGCAAAAACACCATGCCCTTATAAATCAAATGAAGCAGTATAACACCGTAAAGATATTTGATATTACAAACCTACCATTTCAGTTTATGGTACGGCGCAAGGGAAATGATTACACTGGCATTTTTACATTGGTAGGGTCTTATAATTTTACAGATACCATGCATGCTCAATCTATTTTTATAGAGCATGATGAAGGCTGGTTGAATAGCCTTACACATATTTTTAAAAAAATTACGCAACAACAATAATGATGGCATCGCTGATATGTAAGTTTACATACCAAACCATACAATCATTCCGTAAAATTTTTTTCAGGCTTTTCTTTAACGTTTTGATACTGCTCCATAGCAAATTGAGCCTTGGCATTGGTCTTTTTATCCTTAATCTTTTCCGTTTATAAAATTTCCTTTACTATATTAGCATACAAACAATATTTTTGTATATGCGAATTTTATTAACATTTACCTTTATTATAGCACTTGCAAGCAGTAGCCAAGCCCAACAAAAATGGAATTTAAAAACCATTGTAGATTATGCTATGGCTAATAATATAAACGTAAAGCTTACCGATGTGCAGGCCAAAGTAGCTGCTATCAATTACAACCAAAGCAAATTATCGCTATATCCCAATGCGAATTTTAGCACAAGCACAAGTTTAAACTCAGGTAACAACCAAGATCCTACAACGTTTACTCGTATTACACAAACTTATTTAAACGCAGGATTTCAATTGCAAACGAGTGCAGATATTTTTAATTTTTATAGCAAAAGAAATACGATAGCCGCTAATGAGTGGGAGCTTAAAGCAGCCGGTGCAGCCACCGACAAAGTAAAAAATGATATTGCTTTATCAGCCGCAAATGCATATTTAAATATTTTGCTCAGCAAGGCACAAGAAGAAATTACGGCTGTACAAATAAAACAAACACAAGACCAGCTTACCAATACCCGAAAGCAAGTAAATGCTGGCGCATTGCCCGAGCTTAATGCTACCCAACTAGAAGCACAACTAGCACAGGATAGTGTAAATTATATTACTGCAAAAGGCAATACTATGCAAGCCATTCTTACTTTAAAAGCCAGCTTAAATATGGATGCCGGTGCAGCTTTTGAAGTAGAAACACCACCAGTTGACAAAATACCCGTAGAAGCCATAGCATCTTTGCAACCAGATTATGTATATGACTTGGCCATGAAAAATATGCCTCAACAAAAATTTAATGATTTTAAAATGAAAGCGGCTGAAAAAAATGTAGCAGCTGCTAAAGCAGGTATGTATCCTTCAGTGAGTGTTTTCGGTAGCTTGGGAAGTAATTACAATAATCAGTCGAACAATGTTACTGGTGCCAACTTCGTTCCAGTTGGTTTAGATAGTTCAAGTTATGCGGTAAATGGCTCATCTTTATATAAAGTTTATAGGCCCCTTATTGCCACTATTCCTACATTATCAAAATCTAGTTTTACTAATCAACTAGGAGATAATTTTCGCCAATCATTTGGTATCAATATTACTGTCCCCATTTTTAGTGGCGGACAGCTAAAAAGCAATTACCAAAGAAGCAAATTAAACATAGAAACCATTACCCTCCAAAAAGAGCGAGACAATCAGCAACTAAAACAAGATATTTACCAAGCATACAATGCCGCACTGATAGCGTATGAAAAATTTAATGCCAGCAAAAAATCTGTTGATATAAACGAATTAAATTTAACCTATGCTACCAAACGTTTTAATGTGGGCATGCTTGGTACGTTTGATTTAATAACCACACAAAATAATTTACTAAGGGCAAAACTGCAATACACACAAAATCAATTTGACTATGTGTTTAAAATGAAAGTGCTGGAGTTTTATAAGGGGATGGGATTGCGCTTGTAGCAGTGGGCAGTTAGCAAAAAACAGTTGACAATTTGCAGTTAGTAGAGTGCAAAACAACAATTAAACAATTTAGCAATTTAGCAATTTAGCAATTTAAAAATATGAAGAAGAAAACAAAATGGATTTTAATTGCCTTAGCACTTTTAGTAGTGGTACTTATTGTGCTATCAAAAGTAGGTGCTTTTGGCAAAGAAGAGGGTATAAAAGTAACGGCTGAAAAAGCGCAGAAACGCAATATTACAGAAATAGTAAATGCTAGTGGAAAAGTGTATCCCGAGGTAGAAGTAAAAGTGAGTCCAGATATTAGTGGAGAAATAACGGAGCTTACCGTACAAGAGGGTGATACTGTAAAAAGAGGGCAAATATTGGCTCGTATATATGCAGATGCGTATAATATACAACGCAGCCAAGCAGCAAGCGGTGTGGCGCAAAGCCAAGCACAAGTAAGCGTACAGCAAGCGCAGGTAAGTAATTCTCAAGCAGCATTGGGCGCACTGCAAGCACAGCAAGAGCAAGCAGAGCGTACGTACAATATGCAAAAACAGTTGTACAACGATAAAGTAATAAGTGCCGCAGAGTTTAATGTATCGGATGCAAATTATAAAACAGCCAAAGCCAATTATAATGCCGCTGTACAGAGTATAAACGGTGTAAAAGCTAGTGTACAAAGTGCTAAAGCCAATGTACAAAATGCACAAGCAAGCTTGCAAAGAGCCAATACAGACCTTGGCAGAACCGCCATAGTAGCACCAATGGATGGTGTGATAAGCTTATTAAATGTAAAGAAAGGAGAAAAAGTAGCGGGCAATAGTTTTAATGTAGGTACAGAAATGCTACGTATTGCAGATATGGATAAAATAGAAATACGGGTGGATGTTGGAGAAAATGATGTGCCAAAAGTAAAACTTGGAGATAGTGCTATTGTAAGTGTAGATGCATACAGCGAAAGAAAATTTAAAGGGTTGGTTACACAAATTGCTAGTAGCAACAATGGCGCATCTAACCAATTGGCAAGTGCTACAAGCGATGTTACACAATACAAAGTGTATATACGTATTTTAAAAGAGAGCTATGCAGATTTATTGGGCAAGGGTAATTTTCCGTTTCGCCCCGGCATGAGTGCCAATGCAGATATACAAACCAATACACATACTAATGTGGTAAGTGTGCCAATAAATGCAGTAACTACTAGAGATAAAAATGATAGCACAAGTGCTAAAGCAGATAAAAGCAAAGAAAAAACGGATGATGAACAAGCCGTTATAGCTACATCAAACTCCGAAGATGATATACAAGTGGTGGTATTTGTAAAAGATAAAGA
The DNA here is from genome assembly GCA_043717975.1 of Ferruginibacter sp. Classification (GTDB taxonomy): domain Bacteria; phylum Bacteroidota; class Bacteroidia; order Chitinophagales; family Chitinophagaceae; genus Ferruginibacter. The sequence continues at coordinate 3,365 of JAYSWO010000034.1, forward strand.
CAATAAAGTAAAAAAAGTGCCTGTAAAAACTGGCATACAAGATATAAATAATATAGAAATAATTAGTGGTTTAAAAGAAGGAGAGGAAGTAATTACTGGCCCTTATGATGTGGTAAGCAAAACATTAAAGAAAGGTACGCAAGTAAAAGTAGTAGATAAGAAAGAGCTGTACGATAAAAAATAATAAGCTTTTTGTAGCGTCTCTAACTAATACACATGTAGTGTTTTACCTACATATTTATTGGTTTGTAGTGTGTTCACTACAACCCAATAATTTATAATACGATGCAACGTTTTCTATTATCTTTGTGCCTTTAGTTTATTAAAATTGTAATGTGATATTTAGATTTGTTTTATTAATAGGTTTATCCATTGTTTCATATTGCTCCTTTGCACAAAATATTAAATTAAATATTGTTGTAAAAAATGAAAAGGCCGAGGTTGTTCAAAATGCATCAGCCCAAATTTTAAAGAATGCTGACAGTTCTATTATTGCAGCAAAAACACTGAAGCCCAATGTATTTTTTTCTATACCAAAAAACAATACTTATTTTTTAAGAATTACTGCTGTAGGTATCAATAAGGTATTTCAAGAAATTATCATTGCTGATGCCGATACTACCATCAACATTGCTGCCACCACAAAATCTAAAGATTTGGATGCTGTAGTAGTAACAAGTACAAAAGCATTTATAAAGCAAGAAGACGATAAAACCATTGTAGATGCTGAGCCACTGGCCAACAGCAGTACAAATGCATTGGAAGTTTTAGAAAAAACACCCGGCGCCATAGTAGATCAAGATGGCAATGTGTATTTAAACAGTGCTACGCCTGCTACCATATACATTAATGGAAGAGAATTAAAATTAAGTGCTGCTGATATTTCTTCTCTCTTAAAAAGTTTACCTGCCAATAGTGTATCTAAAATAGAAATACTTCGTACTCCATCTGCAAAGTTTGATGCAGCAAGTAGTGGTGGCATTGTAAATATTGTTTTAAAAAAAGGGGTAAAACTTGGTACCAATGGAAGTGTGGATGTATCATACTTTCAAGGGGTGTATGCTACAGAAACCATTGGTTTTAGTGTAAACAAAAGCAAAAATAAATTAAACACATACCTCTCTTATAATTTTACAAACCGAGAGAGTTTTTTTATTTTAAATTCAGATCAGCCATTTCTATCAGCCAATTTGCTTCGTGTACAACAATCTTTTACAAAGTTTAAGGCCACTACCAATTATGCAAGTAGTGGGTTTGATTATGACGTAAATAAAAAATGGAACATTGCTTTAGATACTCGTTTTACATCCAATAACAATAGGAGTAATGTGCGCAATGACATAGATTTTTTAACCCTCAATCGTCAAGCTCAAATTGGTAAAAATGTTTCATTGGTAAATAATGTTGGCCCAACTTATTTTTTAGGCAATACTTTTTCTACAAAATATAAAATAGACAGTGTTGGTAGCGAATGGACAAACGCACTTGATTATAGCTACTACAAAAATGACAACGCTCAGTTGTATGATAACATAAGTATCATACCACAAAAAAATACATTGTTTGGTGATGGTGTTATTTTAAACAAGAAAAATATACTTGCGTTTAAAAGTGATCTTGTTTTAAAAACAATCAGTAAGGTTACCATTGAGGCTGGCACTAAAATAAACTACAGTACAAGCAACAACAACGCACTTTATTTTGCAGATAGTAGTACAGGTAAATATTTAAATAACTTTCAAACAAATGCTTTTAAATACAAAGAAAGTATAGCTGCATTGTATTTACAAGTTTCAAAAACATTTAGTAGCTTTACCATAAAGCCGGGTGTACGATTAGAACACACGGATATTATTGGCAACCAAATTGTACCTACTGCAACTAGTTTTAAAATAAAACGTACCGACCTATTTCCATACATTTATTTACGTCATGGATTAGGAAAGGCCATTGGATTTAAACTTACTGGCAATCTTATTTTTAGAAGAAGTATAACACGCCCTTTTTACGAGGCATTAAATCCTTTTCCAAAATTTGTAGATCAGTATACTTATGATGTGGGCAACTCTAGTTTGCGGCCACAGATTACCAATAATTATGAATTTAATGTAAATGCAAATGAGTTTCCAATTTTTTCTGTTGGTGTAAATGATATACAAGATATTTTTACAACACTTACCAATGCGAGAGGAGATACCCTTTTTAGAACATGGGATAATCTAGGAAAAAACAAGGAAGTGTATATGCGTTTGGTGGCTGGTATTCCCCCAGGTAAAAAATATTTCTTTTACTTAGGTACGCAAATGAACATGATAAATTATGATGGCATTTATAACGGAGAACTATTTAAATACAAAAGAGCTAGTTGGAACATTTTTACATTTCATAGTTTTAAAGCCACACCAACACTTAATTTGAGCTTACAAGGTTTTATGCGTATTAACGGTGTTTTTAATTTCTTCGAAATGAAAACATTTGGCACATTAAATTTATCGGCCAATAAAAGCATCTTAAAAAAGAAAATGAATATTATTATTTCGGTAAATGATGCATTGCTTACCAATAGAATTAGATTTAATGTAGATGTACCCAAATTTATTGGCAATGGTATTCAATATGGCGATACAAGAAGAATTGGTATTGCTTTGAAATATAATTTTGGGCTAAAACCGAAGCCTGAAAAAGCGCCTGCTTTTGGAGCCCCTATAGATGCAAACTAAGAAAATAATGATGCTGCAAGCTCTGTACTTTCGGGCTTTCCCACATCAATCAGTTTTCCATTATTATGGTCAAAAGCCATAATGGTATGCGTTTGTGCTAGTCGCAAATATAGATCTATCATTGAAAATTTACCTTCTTCTGTTATCAAAGAAAATATTTTAGGAGAAATAATATGAATACCACTAAATGCTTTTTTTGTTCCTCCTTTTCCTTTTTGCTCGCCAGTTTTTTCATTAAGCCATCCGCATAAAATATTGTTATCATCAAATAATAAATAACGGCTTGTCGGTCTGTCTGTAACCGCTACTGTTGCTATGGGATTTTTATCTTTGTGTTCATTAAGCATTTTACCCAAATCTAAATCAGTAAGCATATCCGCATTCATTAGTATAAATGGCTCACGACTATTCATAAAAAAATCAGCTGCTTTTTTTAAACCTCCACCAGTTTCTAGCACTTCATTTGTTTCATCACTTATCAGCACAGTACTTCCCCACCCATCGTTGTTTTTTATTTCATCAATAATTTGGTCTGCAAAATGGTGCACATTTACAATCACATTATCAAATCCATACGCTTGTAGGTATTCAATGTTTCTTTGCAGCAATGTTTTTCCATTTATAGGAAACAATGCTTTGGGATGTTTTTCTGTAAAGGGTTTTAGCCGAGTGCCAAGACCAGCGGCAAGTATCATTGCTTTCATTTATCAATTCTGTTTTACTTAAACTATTGTTTTGATTCCTACTCAATAAAATATCGGTTGCCACGAATAGCACGAATTTGCACAAATGATTTTTATTCGTGAAAATTCGTGCTATTCGTGGCTAGCCAAACTACTCTTCAAAATTCTGCTGCACATGTTTCACCACCACCTTCACGGCATATTTATTTTTCAAATGCCTAGCCAATGCGTCAGCTGCATACACGCTTCTATGCTGCCCACCCGTACAACCAAAGTTCACTTCTAGTATTTCAAAATTTCTCTTTATATAATCTTCTACTGAAATATCAACAGTGCTAAAAACACTTGCTAAAAATTCATCCATTCTTGTTTTCTCTGTAAGAAAATCTTGCACAGGCTTATCTCTTCCGGTTTCTGTTTTATGTTGTTCTATTCTACCCGGGTTTAATATGCCTCTACAATCAAATACAAAACCGCCACCATTATTACTTACATTTTGGGGATAGCCACTTTTTAAGAATGAAAAACTTTTTATTTGTACAACAAGCGGTGTTTCTGCCGTTGCTTTTGTTGGTTCAAAACGATGAATTACTTCATCTGCTACAATTAGCGCTAGCACTCTTTCAAACTCTGGCACACTTATGCCCATTTTATTATTCTGCAAAAACCATTTTAAGTTTCTTAATGCCAACGGTATGCTTGTAAGAAAATGTGCCTTGCGCTCAAACAAACCTCTAAAACCATATGCACCCAATACTTGCAGCAAACGAATCAATACATAACCATTGTATTGGCTCACAAACCTTGCTCTATCTATCGTTTGCCCCAATTCTACTTCTGCACAATCCAAATAGTATTGTAACAGTTCATTTTTCCAATCGTCGCTTAAGTCTGCTTTTGCTTGCCAAAGCATAGATGCCACATCGTATTGCAACGCCCCGTGCATGCCCCCTTGGTAATCTATAAAAAATGGTTCATCATTTTTTATCATCACATTTCTACTTTGAAAATCTCTAAACAAAAAATATTTATAATCGGTATGGTTTAGGTAAGTACTCAATGCATCTAAATCATCACCAAGTTTTTCTTTATCATAAGGTATTTTTAAAGTATCTAAAAAATAATATTTAAAATAAAGAAAATCGCTTAGTATGGCTTGCTTGCCAAATTCTTTGCTGGTAATGCATTTATTGTAGTCTAAATTTTTATCTCCGTTTACTTGCAAATGAGCAAGTGCCTTTAATGTTTTTTTATACAAATTTTTTACCTCTTCTTTTGGGCCATTTGCTTCTAGCGTATCTAGCAAAGATGTGTTGCCAAAATCTTCTTGTATATAAACATTCTTTTCATCGCTTACAATAAACACAGTTGGTACCGGTGCCCCCACATGTTTAAAATGATTGGTAAAATAAAGAAAGGTTTCATTCTCTTTTAAGTTATTGCTCACCGTTGCTATGAAACTTTTACCATTTTCGGTATTCAATCTAAAATAAATTCTATCTCCACCGCTTTGTGGTAATTTATCAATACTTGCAATTGTTTCGGCGCTATATAGTTTAAAAAGCTGCCCTATCTGTTCGTTTACGGTGGTCATGGTTTAATAAAATGTGAACGGTAAAAATAGCAAAAATAAATGTATGCATCAAAGGGCATATTGGGTTCTTACAAAACGAATACAAATCTTTTTAGATGTAACAAATTTTGTTTGTAGCTTTAAGTAAAAATTTACACATGAAAAGGTTCTTTATTTTATCTATCATTATTGTTTTAGCAAATCATATTTCATATGCACAATTTTTTAAAAAAGAAGATGCATTTGCGCATACATTTTCAATTGTAGCAAGAGATGCAGCCACTGGCGAAATAGCTGTGGGCGTGCAAAGCCATTGGTTTAGCGTAGGCACAGCTGTGCCTTGGGGCGAAGCAGGCGTAGGTGTAGTAGCCACTCAAGCTTTTGTAAATAAAAGTTATGGTACAAAAGGATTAGAACTTATGAAAGCGGGTAAAACGGCTACAGAAGCCTTAAAAGAATTATTAGCAAAAGACGATGGTAGAGAGGTAAGGCAAGTAGCCATGATAGACGTAAATGGAAATGTAGATGCCTACACCGGAAAAAACTGTATTGATTATGCTAGCAATATTGTAGGCGAAAATTTTTCGGTGCAAAGCAATATGATGCTTAACAATAAAGTATGCCCTGCTATGGTGAAGGCATTTGAAGCCAGCAAAGGAAAACCTTTGGCAGAAAGAATATTGGTTGCTTTGCAAGCTGCTCAAGCTGTAGGTGGGGATATTAGGGGAAAACAATCTGCCGCTATTTTAGTAGTAGCAGGAAAAAAAACGGAACAACCATGGAATGATAAGTTAATAGACCTTAGGGTAGATGATCATGTTTCTCCCTTATCTGAATTGGATAGACTATTAAGATTATACCGTGCATATGAGCATATGGATAAAGGCGATTTAGCCACCGAAAAAAATGATATGAAATTGGCGATGCAAGAATATGGCACGGCTATGAAATTATTTCCAAAAAATGTAGAGATGCAATATTGGACCGCCATTACACTTGCCAACAATAAAAAGGCAAAAGAAGCTGCTATAATGTTGCAAAAAATATATAAGCAAGATGCTAATTGGCGAGAACTTACCAAACGCTTACCAAAAGTAAACTTGCTTACTGTAACAGAAATGGAATTAAAGGAATTATTGAAGTAAGTAGTTTCATTTATGTTTTAACTTTTCCAGCATTTCATTGCTCATATCATCAGAATAAATGCCATAACCATTTACCAATAATCCTTTCATACTGTGCATTTCTGAAGATATGGCGTAAAGCATGGCTTGGTCAGACGGATTTTCGTCCACATCAAAACGAAAAGATTTATCAATATCAAACTCGTGTGGTAACAGTGCTTGTTTGCCTGCTATACATTCTAAGCAATTTTTTGTAAGGTTAAAATCTGCTGTATAACCTTGTTGTTTTAGCGCTGTTATAGCTTCTGAAAGTGTTTCATAAGATTCCATAATTTTTTATATTATTATTGTTTTATATACAGTTTATCATTACAATTATTCGATTTTACTTTATTTTGCCACTCACTTATACCATACTCCATATTGGTTACTTTAGTAAATCCGTTTTGCATAAGTAAATAGCTAGCTCTTGGGCTTCGGTGGCTATGACTACAATACACTACTATTTCTTTATTCTTATACTTTGCCAACTCTCCAATTCTTTTTTCTAATTCTTGCACAGGTATGTTTATTGCTCCTGATAATTTTCCAAACTTATCTTTAGATGTACCATTAAACTCCTCATTGGAACGTACATCTAAAAGCAGTACCTTTTTATCTCCCTTTTCTGCAATAAAATTGCACAAACTAGCAGGCTCAATTTTTTTAAACATTATCGTGTTTTTACTTACAAGTTTCATATTACAATGGCCACAAATACCTGAGGTTTTATATACTATTTTATCGCAACTGCTACCACATGGCAAACACATATACACGGAGTCTGATTGTATTGTTATAGCAGTTTTATCTTGATGTTTATCAATAGCACTAAACCCTACACCTACAAAGCAAACTTGTAAAGTAAAAAAAATAAAATAAATTCTTTTCATAAAATATTTTTTAACTATTAATATCCTTACCCTCTTTCAGTTTTGCTATTTGTGTTTCCAATTGTTTTTTAGTAGCTTCATTTGGCGCTTGAGCCATGGCTTTTTCTGCAAACTTTATAGCATTTTTAAAATCTGCTTTTGCGCTATACCCGCTCATCAGCCCATTGTTTACGCCAAATACATCTCCATATCTTTTTTTAGATGCAGCAAATACTTCCATGGCTTTATCTATTCTTTTTTGAGTAATCAATGTTCTTCCGTAAGCCGTGTATTGATTAGCAGTGGCTATTTGTAGAGCCTCATTCATGGTAGAATCGGCCTCTGGTATTCTATTCAACTTTTCGTATGCTGTTGTAAGATTTCGTAAAGTAATGTATGTCTTTTGCCCGCCTTGTCCATCAATAGCTTTTTTACTCCATACCAATGCTTCTTCTATATTTATATTTTTAGTAAAGCAATATTGCGTTGCTTGTAAAACCAATGCGGGTGTAAAACCTTTTCTACTTGTTAGCTCTTCTCGTACGGTTGCCAATACAATATTATCCACATCTACATCTACTTTAAAAGGCACGGATAATTTTTCCCATTGCATGGCTATTACACAATATTTTTCTTTGTGTTCTATAAACTCATATTTTAAATACTCTACACTTTTTTCTAGCGCTACTGGTTTTACATTTACCCTTAATGCATCAAACTTTTCATCATAATAAAAACTACCCCAAGCATCTTTTTGGGTAGAAAAAACAAGTGTTACATTATCTGCTCCCATAGCCATGTGCAAGCCATAGCTACCAGCTTTTATTGGCAGACCTTCTATTTTTACATCATGCTCAAAAGTTATGATGGTGTTTTCGTTTGCACCGGCTCGCCAAGGCGATGTATTTTTGCCTGTAATAAAATTGCTGGTAGTAAACCCATAAGGCACAATATTTCCATCTCCATATATTTTGCCTTCCCGCTTATTTACATCTGGTCTTGAGTATTTTATGGCAATAGAAGTAATACCTACTTCTTCGCTAATGGTAGCTCTTGGATTGTTGCCACTAGCAGGCAAATCTAATTGTGCAAATGTGGCACTAAAAATAAAAAGTAGTGTTACAAAAAAAAATGTCTTTTTCATACATGTTGTTTTTAATGTTCGAGTGTATATTTAAAAAAAGAAAATACTAAATGATATTATTTACAACAACATTTAATATTTTCTTTCGCTCTTCTAATCATTATTTCTTATTGCCATCCACATCCAACTCTACAATTTCATAACCCAGCTTTTGTAAGCCTGGTAATATTTTTGCTTTATCTCCTACCAACAAAATATTCATTTTGTTTACATCCAACCATTTTTTTGCAAGGGCATCAAGTTCTGCTTTTTTAATATTTTTTAAAATAGCATTTTGTTGTGTAGCAAAATTTGCTGGCAAATCATATTGCAAAATTCTGCCTACAAACCCAGCTTTTTGGTTACCTGTTTCATACGCCAAAGCATCACGCTGACCAATAGCCATTTTCATAAATGCAAGTTCTTCCTCTGTAATACCATTGGCAGCATAGTTTTTTATTTCCTTCATCACTTCTACCAAAGCACTATCTGTAGCATCTGCACGTATACCAGAGCTAAAGGTAAAATAACCCGCATATTCATTACTGCTAAAGCCCGACCTTGCACCATATGTCCATCCTTTTGCTTCACGCAAGTTTAAATTTAATCTACTATTAAAATCGCCACCTAAAGAATAATTTAATAAACCAAGTTTATAATACTCTCCAGTAGCATCGTACAATTTATTTGTAGGCATTCCTACCCTAAATTCTGTTTGTGCTGCCTTTGGTACATCTACCAAATAAATAATTGTTTTACTTATGCTGGCTGCTTTTGCTGGTATTTCTACACCTATTTTTTTATTAGGCAGTTTATTTAAGAACGCTAGTTGCGCCATTACATCCGCTTCGTTTACATCGCCTACTATTACTACACGTGCATTTTGAGATGTAAAATTGTTTGTATAAAAATCTTCCACATCTTTTAAAGTTATATTCTTAACAGTTGTTTCTGTACCATTATCACTTTTTCCTAAAACAGTATTGCCATAATTTAATTTTGCATATACATCGTTGGCTATCGTAGATGGTTGAGATTTGGCTTGCTTAAACCCTTCTATGGCTTGCTTTTGCAATCTTGCAAAACTGGCTTGCGTAAAGTTTGGATTAAACATTCTTTCTTCCAGCAATTCTAATGTTTTACCAACATTCTTTTTTAATGACTGTACACTAAAAATGGTACCGTCTAATGATGCATTAATATTTATACTACTACCTAGTTTTTGTAATTCTATGGCCATTTGTTCGGCAGTATATTTTTTAGTATCCTCATTTAGCATATTAGCTGTCATGCCTGCTATACCTGATTTTTCTGGCATAGCTGTTTCTGCCAACTGCCCACCTGGTATTCTTATAGATATATTTACAATTGGTAATTCATCGCTTGCAGCAAAAATTGTTTTCACGCCATTTGGCAGTACTTTTTTGCTAAATGCTGGTACTTTTACTATTGGGTTTGCACCTACGCCAGGTTGTTTTTTTCTATCAAATGCATCCGTAGCTTTTGTATATTTCAACCCATCATAACCATAATTTGGTTTGGTGTAATTTGTATTATCTACCGTATAATTATCTGGCATAGCAGGTTGTGTATTTTGTCCTTTTACCAATACACTTACAGTAGTACTAAACTTACCCTTTACATATTTATTGTAGGCGGCTAGTACATCTTCTTTGGTAACAGCTCTGTACATGGCTAGCATTTTACCAATCATATTTGGGTTGCCAGTAAATGTTTGAAATGCTGCTAGCTGAGAAACTTTACCAGAAACACTTTGCAAACCATTAATAAATTGTGATTCTATAGCACCCTTAAATTTTGCAATATCATCATCTGTTACGCCACGTTGTTCAAATGCCGCAAACGATTCTTTTAGTAAGCTATCCATGCCTGCCAATGATTTGCCGGGATATGGTGTAATTTGAAAACTTAGTTCGCCTGCCAACTCATTCAATCTGCTAAAGGATGATGCACCCAACGCTTTTTGTGTTTTTACCAATTGTTGATATAATACAGAATTTTTTCCTTGCCCCAAAACCTGTGCTAGACAAGCCAATGCGGCCATATCTTTATCATAGTTGGGCACTGTTGGAAAAACTTTTACAAGTTGCGGTTGCTTAGCATAATTATCAGTAAGCGACACGTAACGATCTTTTTCAATTACTACAGGTGCTAAAATTGTTTTTGTAACCTCTGGCCCACGAGGGATAGAGCCAAAATATTTTTCAATCATTTTTAAAACCTCCGCAGATTTAATATCGCCGCCGATGGTAATCGTAGCATTGTTTGGCCCGTACCAGCGGAGAAAAAAGTTCTTTAAATCTTGTACATCTACTCTGTTTAAATCTTCAATATAACCAATCGTAAGCCAGCTATATGGATGACCATAAGGGTAAAGATTTTTACTCGTAAACTCACCTACCAAACCATAAGGTCGGTTATCATAATTTTGCCCACGCTCATTTTTTACTGTACTGCGTTGTATTTCAAATTTCTTTTGTGTAACCGCATCTAGCAAAAAACCCATACGATCACTTTCTAACCAAAGCATTTTTTCTAATTGGTTAGATGGTACTGTTTCATAATAATTGGTACGATCTAAATTGGTACTTCCATTTAAAGTACCACCCGAGCCACTAATAATTTTAAAATGTTGTTCATCGCCTACGTTATCGCTTCCTTGAAACATCATATGCTCAAAGAAATGCGCAAATCCACTTTTTCCAATTTCTTCACGTGCACTACCCACATGATAGGTAACATCTACATGTACCAATGGATCACTACGATCTTCTGCAAGTACTACTGTAAGCCCATTGGGCAATACATATTTTGTATAAGGTATAACGAGTTCATCACCAGTTTTAACAACAGTTTCTACCAACTTAGCTTGGCCGATACTTGTAAAAGTTGCTAAGCAAATAGCTGCCGAAGCAAAAAGAAATTTTTTCATACATTGAGTTGTTTATAATTCAAATAAATTGAGTGACTAAATTTACCACTTATCATTTACTTAATTTAAAATAATAATGATTTTTATTACTTTTATAAAAAATAAAAAAACATGATAAGTAACCATGAAATAGATTACAAAATTTTTGGAGAAGAACTCCAATACGTTGAAATAGAATTAGACCCACAAGAAACCGTAATAGGTGAACCAGGCGGTTTTATGATGATGGATGATGGCATACAAATGAATACCATTTTTGGTGATGGTTCTAAAAATGACAATACTGGTATTTTGGGTAAATTAATGAGTGCTGGAAAAAGGCTCATAACTGGCGAAAACCTTTTTATGACTGCATTTACAAATGTGGGTCAAGGTAAAAAACGAGTGAGTTTTGCAGCGCCATATACAGGTAAAATTGTTGCGCTAGATTTGGCACAATTAAACGGAAAAATTATTGCTCAAAAAGATGCTTTTCTCTGTGCGGCAAAAGGGGTGAGTGTAGGTATTGAATTTCAACGCAGGTTAGGTACTGGTATTTTTGGTGGCGAGGGTTTTATTATGCAAAAGCTAGAAGGCGATGGCCTTGCTTTTGTACATGCGGGCGGCTATGTAACCGAGCGTACATTGCAAGCTGGCGAAGTACTAAAAATAGATACTGGCTGCGTAGTAGCATACACTGCAGGCATTGATTTTGATATTGAATTTATAAAAGGAATTAAAAACTGGATGTTTGGTGGCGAAGGTTTGTTTTTTGCTACACTACAAGGGCCGGGTAAAGTATGGATACAATCATTACCCATTAGCAGGCTTGCGGGCAGGTTGATGCAATATGGTATGGGTACGAGGAAGGAGGAAGGAAGTATTTTAGGTGGATTGGGAAATTTACTGGACGGTAGGTAAAATGTATCAAATAAGAATAGGTTTTATAAACCAAAACCTATTCTTATTTTTTGTTGCGAGCAGGGTTGGTTTAGCAACACACGAGTTTTAAATCCATTTGCGCCACAAATTCACAAGATACCCGTGGATTTTGCATCATTCGATGTACTATTATTTTCTTTACTTTTTGTTTACCCTAGCCATATTTTAGAAACTCCTCTCTCTTAATTGCATCGGATTTATTCTCAAATTTTTTTGTATAAACGAATACTCCCGGTTTATAGTTAAGGTTAAAGCCTTTATTTTCAATAAAATTGTGCTTTTGGATTCCTATTCTAAATAATGTATGAAACATACATAAGTTTTAGCAGAAGAGAGGGAAAAATAAATAAATGCTGATCACATAATACAAACTAAAAAGCCCCAACAAAATGTTGAGGCTTTTGTGGTGCGAGCCGGGGTTGAACCGGCGACACATGGATTTTCAGTCCATTGCTCTACCAACTGAGCTATCACACCATATTTCTAAAAAAGAATTTAAAGAAATATTTCC
>JAYSWO010000331.1:0-3843 GCA_043717975.1 Ferruginibacter sp.
GTTATCAATATTGTTTAAGGATAACAACGAAGATAATATGCCTGCTATAGACTTAAATGCTTTTGGTTTATTTAATCCTATTGCAGATAACAAAACAGATAAAGGAAGGCAAGATAATAGACGTGTTGAAATTTCATTTGGTAAAAAAACTTGTGAAGATATTGGGCCAGCAATCGGTAATCTTTATGAACTAACTAAAGAAAAGCCTCAAGTGTTTTGTATAAATCCTTTAAAAGATACTGCACTAGTAGGTAAAGCAGGTACAATTGTTTACTACAAAGCAGGAACATTTATCAATACTGCTAATTGTAGTTGTGTTACTTTATTGCTAAATGAATATTTTGACAACTCTTCTTTTATTTTAAACAACCTTACTACTACAAGTAACGGGGAACCTTTAGAATCTGGAGGAATGACAAGGCTTGTAGGGCTATGTGGCAAAGATACTTTGCGATATCAAGATGGAAAATTTCTTATTTTAATGGTACCAACAGAAAGTGTTTTGCCTGAGATGAAATCGTTTTCTGCTAACAGAAAAAAGCAATCTGATTATTTAAATTGGGAGTTAGATAAAAAATATCCTGAATTGGTAGGTGTTGATTGGAATGGACTTTTTTTTGGTTGTGGTTCTACTTTGGACTCATCAAAAATAAAGAATTGCCCTTTGTTTTTTTGTAAAATAAGCAGGTTTTTGTCTACAACGAAAAAAGAAAGAAAAGTAGAAAAAGAAAATGATATTATTACCAAAGAGCAAATATTAATAAAAGAGTTTGATATAGATAAAAAGCAATTGGGAGACGCACTTTTGGTAAGCAAAGATTTAAATAGTAATGCATTAAAATATTATGTGTACAAAAATGCAAATTGGGATTACCATAACATCGATAGATATAAAAATGGAGATAAGTTTACAGATTTTTATGTAAAGGAAACTCCAAATGTTTCAAAAGATGTAAAATTAATATACAAAAGTTCTAAATCAGTTGTTCCTGCTACGGGTAAAAGAAATTATCAATTTAAAAAAGTATTTGCCGATAATGATGTTTGGATTGTAGGTTTAAAATTTAAAGACCAGCAAACTGCATATCTTTCTTTAAAATCTGAAAATACAAACTCTAAAGAAGCAAAACTAGAATTTAAAGAAGTTACAATTGAAGAATTGAAAGGAGTGCTTAAAAAGTTGAATAAAAATTAGAAATAAAAAAAATGAAACAAATACCAAATATTTTCACCTTGCTAAATTTAATTTGTGGTTGCGTAGCAATTGTGTTTACCCTGCAGAATGGCATCAACATCCAATACGATGGCAACCTCGTAGCATTGTCAGAAAAAATGTGGATGGCATCTTTGTTTATAGGCATAGCTGCTGTTGTTGACTTTTTAGATGGTTTTGTAGCAAGGCTTTTTAATGCTAGCTCAGAAATGGGAAAGCAATTGGATTCTTTGGCAGATGTGGTAAGTTTTGGTGCTGCACCTTCTATGATTATGTATCAATTTTTGCGCATGAGTTATGCGAGCGATGAAAATGGTATAAATACTTCTATCTGGTTGTTGTTTCCAGCATTTATTATGGCGGCGGCTGGTGCCTATCGTTTGGCAAGGTTTAATTTAGATACTACACAATCTTACGGTTTTAAAGGCGTGCCAATACCCGCTGCTGGTTTATTGGTGGCAAGCTTACCGCTTATCTATTGGCAAACAAATAATGAAACATTAATAAATTTACTTACTAACAAATGGTTTTTGTATTTGCTTATCATTGTTGTGAGCGGATTAATGGTAAGTACGCTTCCTTTGATGGCATTAAAATTTAAAAATATTTCGGTAAAAGATAATTTGCCAAAGTATATTTTAGTAGGTTTTGCCATCGTTGCCGCTATATTTTTACAATGGCTTGCAGTTCCTGTAGTGTTTATAGGCTACATTATTTTATCTTTGGCGTTCAAAAACAAAACAACATGATTTTTACTGCACAAATAAAAGTAATGCCACTTAAGAATTTGCTTGACCCACAAGGCAAAGCTGTAATGGGCGGTCTTGCTAACCTTGGTATTACTGGTGTAAACGATGTTCGCATTGGCAAAAGTATTGAGTTAAACATAGATGCTGAAAACGAAACTTCTGCTAGAGAAAAAGCTGATACTGCTGCAAAGCAGTTGTTGGCAAATGCGGTGATGGAGTTTTATGAGATAACAATTAGCAACTAGCAATTAACAGTGGGCAGTGGGCAGTGGGCAGTGGGCAGTGGGCAGTGGGCAGTGGGCAGTGGGCAGTGGGCAGTGGGCAGTAAATTTATTACATATAAAGATAGCGCTAAGTTATTAAAACGAAAAAACGGTAATTAAAATAATGAATGTTGAAATATTAGGGACTATCTTAATACTCAATACTAAGTACTCTATACTAAATTAAATTATTCATTAATGCTTTACCTCGTACCCACACCTATCGGAAACCTTGCAGATATGACGTTTCGTGCGGTGGAGGTTTTGAAAAATGCAGACTTAATATTAGCAGAAGATACTCGAACATCTTCCGTATTACTCAATCATTATGGTATAAAAAAACCACTCTCTCCTTATCATCAACACAACGAAAATAAAATAGCAGCCCACCTTGCAGATCAAATGCTGGCAGGAAAAACAATTGCTTTGATTACCGATGCTGGCACACCTGGTATTAGTGATCCTGCACATATTTTAGTAAAGGAGTGTATTAAAAATAACATTACGATTAATTGTTTGCCTGGTGCTACGGCATTTGTGCCGGCACTTGTAAACAGTGGTTTGCCTACAGATAGTTTTTGTTTTGAAGGATTTTTGCCACTTAAAAAAGGAAGGCAAACTTTTCTTAAACGCATGGCGGAAGAAAAGCGTACGATGCTATTTTACGAAAGCCCTATGCGATTGTTACGAACATTGCGTGACCTAGGCGAATACCTTGGAAATGACCGACAATGCTGTGTGAGTAGAGAACTTACCAAAATGTTTGAAGAAAATAAACGTGGCACTTTGCAAGAAGTGTATGATTATTTTAATGCCAAAACGGTGAAGGGGGAGATTGTGATTGTGGTGGGAGGATTAATGGTAAATAAAGTAGAAAAGTAAATGCAGTTTAAAAATTATTGTAGCCCTCCAACTTTATATGTTGACAGATATTCTATCGTTGAAAACCTACGCCCGATTGGAGCAAGTACCCCGCAGTGAAGTGAGGCACGAAAGAAACGAGGAGTACTGCGGAAAGCGGGACCAATGAGGATTGAAAAACGAACGCTGGCGTACAAATTTTTTATTACACTATTTTTATTGCTACCCTCAAACTATTTCTTTAAATGTATCATTCCAAAAAATATATTTAAATGAATAAGATTGTCGTGTTTACCGTTTATTAAAAAGCGGATGCCAGCCCTTAGGCTAAGTTGGCATCCGCAATTAGTAAAATAATACATTTCTTTACAACCCTGCCCCATGGCAAGCCTTATACTTCTTTCCGCTACCACAAGGGCATGCATCGTTTCTGCCAATTTTTGGTTCTACACGTATTGGTTCTTGTTTCACTGCTTCTCCACCACCACTTGGGTCGTAATAGTCATTTTGGTTGGCTGCGTAATCTTCGCCCGCTGCTTCTATTTGCGCTGTGTTCATATTCATTTTGCGCATATCTGTTTTTTGTTCTTTGCCTTCTTTTATTTGGCCAGAGTTGGTTTGCTCTAGTGGTATAGCTGCATGGCTTAAAAAACTTACAATATCCTTGTTGGTTTTTTCATCCATTTGTTTAAAAGCTGCAAAGGCTTCTATTTTATAAATTACCAATGGATCTTTTTGCTCGTAGCCCGCTGTTTGT
>JAYSWO010000332.1:0-9575 GCA_043717975.1 Ferruginibacter sp.
GTTTTGCCGTTTTTAATGGTGGTCCGGGAGTAGTTGTACTTTTTATTATTACAGCTATTGCATGTGCTTTTACTGCATTTTGTTATTCCGAGTTTGCAAGCCGCATACCAGTAGCTGGTAGTGCGTACACATATGCATATGCTAGCTTTGGTGAGTTATTTGCTTGGATAATTGGTTGGGCACTTATTATGGAGTATTCCATTGGTAATATTTATGTAGCTTATTCTTGGAGCGATTATTTTACCTCTTTTTTAGATAAAATAAATGTGCATATACCACAATTTTTAAGCACCAGTTATATGGAAGCCAAGCATGCGGTGCAAGATGGCTCTACCAATGCAGATGTATTGGCAGCATGGAATAATGCGCCCATGGTTGGAGGGTTAAGAATTATATTAGACTTACCTGCTTTTATAATAAATGTGCTTATTACTATGTTGGTGTATAGAGGTGTAAAAGAAAGCAGGAATTTTAGTAACCTTATGGTGATTTTAAAATTGATTGTTGTTTTTTTAGTGATAGCAGTAGGAGGGTATTATATTTTTTCAAATGGGCTTACGGCTAATTGGATGCCGGCAAACGATGAAGGTGTTAAAGCATTTATGCCTAATGGCTTTGGAGGGGTAATGATGGCAGTTAGCGGTGTATTCTTTGCCTACATCGGTTTTGATGCAGTAAGTGTATTAGCAGAAGAAAGTAAAAATCCACAGAGAGATTTACCAAGAGGTATGATTTTGTCGTTGGTAATTTGTACCATTATTTATATTTTACTTACACTTGTACTTACGGGTGCGGTGCATTACAAAAAGTTTGATGCAGTAGGGGATCCGCTTTCATTTATTTTTGAAGCATCTAATTTGGATGTAGGTTGGATGCAGTTTTTGGTGTCTATTGTAGCAGTTGTGGCTATGACAAGTGTACTACTCGTTTTTCAAATGGGGCAGCCACGTATTTGGATGAGCATGAGCCGTGATGGATTACTACCAAATGTGTTTCAAAAAATACATCCAAAATTTAAAACACCTTCATTTTCTACCATTATTACAGGGCTAGTCGTTGGTATTCCAATCTTTTTTACAGATAAAACCTTTGTGCTCGATTTTACAAGTATTGCAACACTTTTTGCATTTGTATTGGTGTGTGGTGGTGTTTTGCTTATTCCTCGTATGCAAAAGGAAGAGGGTAAATTCAACTTGCCATATGTAAACAGCCAATTTATATTTCCAGTTATTATTATTACAGCCATTGTACTTTTATCCGCTTTTACTACATCTTATTTTGCCAATTTATTCAATTTCGATTTTAGCGGTAGTGAAGATTATTTAGCAGGCAAAAAAACGTTTATGGATATGGCTTTGCCCAATATTTCTTTAATAATATTTTGGTTAAGTTTAATAATAATGGCTGTTTTTGCTTTCTTAAAAAAGTGGTCACTTATACCATTAATGGGTGTATCTACATGCCTTTATTTGCTTACAGGTATGAGTAAGAGCAACTGGATATGGTTTATTGGTTGGTTGGGCTTGGGCTTGGTAGTTTATTTCCTGTATGGGTATAAGAAGAGTAAGCTAGCATCATAAAAGGTTAATTAATTTTCTTTCATAACGGCGCAAAGTAATTTAACTTTGCGCCGTTATAGTTTAAAAAGTAAATACAAAAATGAAATACGAAGTAGGCGATAAAATTATCGTAAGAGCAACAGACGAAGAAGGCAAGGTGGTAGAAATAATGAACGAGCAAATGGTGATGATAGAAGTGCGTGGCGTACGATTTCCCGCATATATGGATCAAATAGACTTCCCTTATTTCAACATGTTTTTTAAACCTACAAAGGTTGTAGAAAAGAAAACCATTTATGTTGACAATATTAAAAGAGAAAAGCCAGCTAAAAAGCAAAAAGTAGGTGATGGTGTTTTTCTGAATTTTTTACCCATTTACGATAAAGATATTTTTGATGATGATGTGGTAGAAAAGTTGAAAATATTTTTGGTAAACCAAAATGAAGAAGGGTACGATTTTAATTACAATTTAATGTTTAATGGCGAAAGCTCTTTTAACCTAAAAAACAATATTGCTGGCCTTTCAGAATTTTACTTACATGATGTAAGTTTTGAAGACATGGGCGAAGCCCCAAAATTCGAATTTGAATTTAATCTTACTATCCCAGATAAAAAGAAAGCAACAGCACACGAAGTTTTTTTTAAGCTTAATGGAAAAAAACTATTTAAAAAAATAGAAGAAACACAACAAAAAAATGAACCTTCTTTTTCTTATGAATTGTTTACGCATTACCCCGATAAGATAGATGACGAAAAGGTAGATCTAAGCAGACTTGGTGGTGCAGGCTTTCGTGTGTATGATGCAGGTAAAATAAGAGAAAATCTACCCCCGGCCCGTAGCGTTGTAGATTTACATATAGAAAAGTTAAGCAACCATTGGGAAGACCTTACCAATTTTGAAATACTCACTACACAGCTTAACACTTTTGAAAAATATTATGAGCTTGCGCTAGCACACAAACAACCCGTACTTACCATTATACATGGTGTAGGAGAGGGCAAGTTAAAAGAAGAAATACATGATATTTTAAAATTAAAAAAAGAGGTGAAGTCTTTTGTAAACCAATACCATCAATTGTATGGGTATGGGGCTACGGAAATATATTTTAATTAATTATTCGCATTATACTTTCTCCGTTAACAATTTATCAGCCACAATTTTGCTCAGCATTTCATTCATTTTTTTCCCATAGTTTACTATCATACTACCATCAAAATCTTCTACAGAAATAACTTTTACCACAAGCCCAAGGTGAAGCTCACGGCTATTTAAAAATTTTAAAAAATCTTCGGATGAATTTGTTACAGCAGCCAGTTTTATTTTATCGCCTGCTTTATGGTCACTAAGCTTTTTATATTGTAACCATTGTATTTTCCCTTCTTTATCAGGTATGGGAGAGCCGTGTGGGTCTACATTTGGAAAACCCATTAGCTCATCCATTTTGTCAAAAAAGATGGGGGCCTGTAAATGTTCTATTTGCTCAGCAATTTCATGTACTTGCTCCCAACCAAAGCCCATTTTTTCTACCAAATACATTTCTGTTAGGCGGTGCTTGCGTATAATTAATCCTGCTTCTTTTTTACCATTGTCTGTTAAGCGAAGCGGTTTATAGCTTTCGTAGTATACAAGTTTTTTTTCTGCCAATTTTTTAATCATACTATTTACAGAAGGCATTTTTATTTGCAACTCTTTGCTTAGCTCTTGCACGGTCACTTCGCCTTTTTCGTTGCTAAGGTTAAAGAGTGCTTTTAAATAATTTTCTTCTGCGTACGTATTCATATTGCTAAGATAGGGAAAAGTTGAAAGTTGATAGTTGAAGGATTGAGCAGAAGATGTGCTAAAATGACTCTTCAAGCACCAATTCCTACGAAATTTTATTCATATTTTACTATTTTTTCTCTCACAAATAACAATACATTTGTATTTCACCAGTCATTTTGCGTTATGCAATTTTCTACTTTATTAGATAAGTTTAATGAACCCGAAACATTAAAAATGGCCAAACTTGGTCGTGAATTAAGAGCCAAAGGAATTGACATTACCGATCTTAGTTTGGGCGAACCAGATTTTGACACACCTGTGCACATTAAGGAAGCTGCAAAAAAAGCGATTGATGAAAATTTTAGTCATTACACACCTGTGGTTGGGTACATCGATGTAAGAGAAGCAGTGTGTACAAAATTAAAAAGAGACAATAACTTAGATTATGCACCGGCACAAATTATTGTAAGTACTGGTGCTAAGCAAAGTATAGCCAATGCCGTACTTGCACTTGTTGATGTGGGCGAAGAAGTGATTATTCCTACTCCATATTGGGTAACCTATAGTGAGATTGTAAAACTAGCCGGCGGTGTTGTGAAGTTTGTGCATACGACTTTAGAAAATGGGTATAAAATTACAGCACAAGAATTAGAAAATGCCATTACTGAAAAGACCAAGCTCTTTATGTTTTCTTCTCCTTGTAACCCTACAGGAGCTGTTTATACAAAACAAGAATTAACAGCACTATCTGAAGTGTTTAAAAAGCATCCCGATGTTTTTATTTTAAGTGATGAAATTTACGAATTTATAAATTACACTGGCAAACATGAAAGTATAGCTCAGTTCGATTTTTTGAAAGAGCGTGTTATTATCATAAATGGATTGAGTAAAGGTTATGCTATGACAGGATGGAGACTTGGTTATCTTGCTGCTTCCACGGACATCGTAAAAGCTTGCGAAAAACTACAAGGCCAATTTACGAGCGCTACATGCTCTATTACACAACGTGCAGCCATAGCAGCTCTTACGGGTGATCATACGCCTACACTGGAGATGGTAGCAACATTTAAGAAACGAAGAGATAGGGTAATGGAATTGCTGAATGACATACCGGGTTTAATTTACAATGAACCACCAGGTGCATTTTATGTTTTTCCTGATGTGAGCTCATATTTTGGAAAGAAGACACCTGCAGGAAATGCAATTGAAAATGCAGATGAATTGTGTATGTATTTATTGAACGATGCCAATGTATCTATCGTTACTGGCAAAGCTTTTGGCCAACCAAAATGTGTGCGCATGAGTTTTGCAATAAGTACAGCTAATATTGAAAAGGGTTTTGCAAAGATTAAGAAGGCGCTGGGAGAGTTGAGTTAAATGTTTTTTGAATTGTTATTTATCTAACCAATTTATATAGTTCTATTTAAATGGAATACGAAAAATATTAAATTAAAGCATCAACATCTAGATTAAAGTTTGAGTTTTTTAGTATTGGGCCAAAAGGCAAAATAAAAAAAAAAGTGAATTTTAAAGCATTTCCTAATCTTCCAAAAGTTTTTAATATAGGATTTGGAGATGTTGACGAATTTGGAATAATCAATGATATTGTGATATCTGGAAATAATGATAGCCAAAAAAATTTAGCAACAGTTTCGTTAGCAATAATTAAATTCTTTGATAGTTACCCTTCTTGTTAAGTTTATGCCACAGGTAGTACCCAAAGTAGAACTAGGCTTTATAGGATTGGAATTTTTAATAATTTTGAGGAAATTAGTAAAACCTTTGTTGTTAAAGGATTTAAAAAAATAACAAAGGGTTAGACTTTGAAAGAGTTGAAAAATACGACGCTTTTTTGGTGTACTTAAAATAAAAACTAGTTTTACAATATGAGCAAAACAATTAAAATATCCTCTATGGATGACTTGAAAAAGGAAGCTTCCAAGATTAAGATTAATCCTAAGCTAGATAGTATGGAAGAAGCTCCTTTTTTCAAAAAGAAAATGGAAAAAGGTGCTAAGATGTTAGCAGCTGCAGGGTTACCTAAAAGAGTTTAATTATGCACCCTCATTAAATTTGCCATTATTTTCTCATGCAGCGCCACTACCTGCGGTATCAATATTTCCTTTTCATCATTTACAAGTACAAAATCACAACGGCTCATTTTCTCTTCTTCGTTCATTTGTTTTTGCATACGGGCAAGTACGGCTTCTTCCGTAATATTGTCTCTTTGCATTACACGTTGTATGCGTGTAGGTAGGGGGGCTTGTACACCTATAACCAAGTCTAATTGTTTTTCTGCGCCAGCTTCAAAAATAAGAGCAGCTTCTTTTATAGCGTAAGGGGTAGTTTGTTTGTTCATCCACAACTCAGCATCTGCAAGGGTTGCAGGGTGTATGATGGAGTTAATTAGTTTTGTTTTTTCTGTATCTGAAAAAACAACAGAGGATAAGTAAGTACGATTTAATGTTCCATGAACATAACTTTCTTCGCCAAAATGTTGAATGATCTGTTGTTTCAATTTACTGTCTTCATTCATCAAGCGCTTGGCAGCATCATCCGCATAATAAACAGGAATACCAAGCACTTCAAAAACATGTGCTACCGTTGTTTTACCAGAACCAATACCACCAGTGAGGCCAATTTTAAGCATAATGCAATGTACGAAATTGTAAAGAGTTACGGGTTGTATGGTTAGGAGTTGCGGGTTGTGAACTCTTTACCAAATTTAGAAGGCTTTACATTTTGGAACTACCAAAATATAAAGCCTTCAATTTTATCTCGCATTTGCCAGTTGCAAATCGCTATTTGCCAACTGCTCTTTGCTAACTGCTACTTGGTTGCAGGTGTTGTTGCTACTTTATTCACATTTGCTGTCCACTCAGGGCTAATGGTGCTTCTTTCTATTTTTATATAACTACCTGGGCTAGTTTCTAATAGCAAAGTACCATCGTCGTTTATTTTATTGATAGTACCATGTATGCCAGCAATGGTTACAATTTTATCGCCTTTTTGCATTTCGGCAATAAACTTTTTTTGCTCTTTTGCTTTCTTTGCTTGTGGGCGTATCATGAAAAAGTAAAATACTAAGATCATACCACCCATCATTACAGGAGTTGCCCAACCTGGAGAACTTGCTGCTGCTTGTAAAAAAATACCTAACATCATTGTTTTTGTTTTTATTTGGCTTTATTTGCCGTGAATATTAAAATTTATTTTTCTTTTTTTGGTAGTACTTCTCCTTTTAATAATAACTCTGGAAAAGCAGGTTCCGCATTAGACGAAACGGTTATTGTTTTATGCGCCATACCAACACGTTTATTACTATCAAATTTTACTTTTATAAAACCTGTATCACCTGGTTCAATAGGTTTTTCAGGTTTTTCAGGAATGGTACAACCACAGGTAGCACTAGCATTGCTTACAATGAGTGGTTTCTTTCCAGTATTTACAAAACGATAATTATAGGTCACAATTTCGCCATCAGTTACTTTGCCAAAATCGTATGTTGTATCTATGGCTTGCACCGTAGTAGGATCTTTTATTTCTACTTGCTGGGTCAATTTATTGTTTACATCTACTTTATCTTTTCTGCGCACATCGCAGCTAGCTAAAAATAAAATGGCTGAGCCAATGATGAATATTTGTTTCATTTTATTATTATACATTTTATATTTTCTTTGAAGGAAGAATATTGTCAACCTGAGCTTGTCGAAGTGTCAGCTTGAGCTTGTCGAAGGCAGGTTTGAATAAGAACAATGGTCAACAAGCTCACCCGACATTCTTTACATCAATGCTTTTTTAATTTCTTCCTTTAAAACTTATTTTTTCTAATTTATTTTCTGTTTCTAATTCCTTGTGAATATTATCTAACAAACCGTTTACAAATTGTCCACTCTGTGGTGTACTATATGCTTTTGCTAAATCAATATATTCGTTTATGGTAACTTTTGTTGGAATGGTTTCAAAATATAAAAATTCGCACACCCCCATTTGCAACAAAATTAAATCCAATGCAGCTATACGATCTGCATCCCAATTTTTAAGTTTTGGTTTTATCAATGCCAATGTTTGCTCGCTTTTATCTAACACAGTATTCAATAAATCTTTTGCAAAATCTCTTTTTTCTTGGCTAAGAAAATCAGTAATGTTTTGTTGCCCTGGCTTACCCAAATAACTTATTACCAAAGAATGCATCATTTCTGCATCATCATCCCAGTTTATAAAATGCTCTTCTATATGATTGATAAAATCTTCGTCGGGTAATAATAAATCAGTAAAAATAAACTCAAGCATTTTCTTTTCATTCTTCTTATCTCTGGCTTGTGTTTCTATATACTCTTTGTATTCTGGTGTATCTATTAGGGTACGATATGTTTTTTTAAGCAAATCTTTATCAATAATATACTCAGCTTTTAGTTCTTTAATGGCAGCTTTAAAAGAGATGTCTTCTACTATTTTCCAGAGTACTTCATTGCCAGATATTTTTGTATTGGTAGATAAATCTGCGGCGGTAGGTAAGTTTTTACTGGCTTTGTTGCTGGCGTCGGTTTCTGCATAACGAGCCGTTTCTGTAATAAAATAAACGAGGTATGCAAACAACTGTTTACTTTGTTCTATTTTTTTGGCAAGAATAGCAATTGGCTCACCAGGTTTTACGCCACCGCTCATGCTATCCACAGCGTATAAAGTCTACATTACTTTTACTCTAATATTTCTTCTACTTAACATCTTCTCAAAAACCTTTATTTGAGGTGCAAAATTAGGGAAATTGGATTAGACAGAAGGAAGAAGTTCAAGGTTGAAAGTTGAAAGTTCAAGGTTGGTGACATCGAACTTTATTAAAAATCTGAATTTTCCCATGCTTAATCTACAAACCCTGAAGGGGTTTACTTTTAGGAAACATGGGCGAAACCCATGGAAATAGCAGTCAATCTAATGCATAATAAAAGATGCCAAAAGATATGCTGTTGAACGGAGCGTCGCCAATGAAGCCAAATAAAGGCTTCTTGCTTACTAACAAAGGCATTTTTGCATATATGCAAATAAATGCCTTTATTTTTCGTGCCGTTTTGGCAAGCAAAAATGACAACAATTCTTTTATATCGCTTTGGTACAATATTAGCTTAGTTTTGCAAACCCAAATACGGGTACAATCTTTTCACAAAAAAACAACTAAATTATGGCTACTAGTAAGAACCTTAGCATTACACCGCTTCACGACAGGGTTATTGTAAAACCTGCCGCTGCTGAAGAAAAAACAGCAGGCGGAATTTATATTCCTGATACTGCAAAAGAAAAACCATCTAAAGGAATTGTAATGGCTGCAGGCCCAGGCAAAGTAGATGAACCAATGACCGTAAAAGCAGGAGATACCGTTTTGTATGGCAAATATGCAGGTACCGAAATTACGGTTGAAGGGGCAGATTTATTGATAATGAGAGAGTCGGATATACTGGCAATTTGCTAATATGCAAATGTGCAAATTTGCAAATAATTAAACTCGAAATATTTTTATAAACCCGCCATTTTGCATATTTGCAAATTGGCAAATTTTCATATTATGTCTAAAATAATTTTCTTCGATATAGAAGCAAGAAACAGAATGAAAAAGGGTGTAGATACCCTTGCAAATGCAGTAAAAGTAACCCTTGGACCAAAAGGTCGTAATGTGGTTATTGAGAAAAAATTTGGTGCACCACAAGTTACCAAAGATGGTGTAACAGTAGCTAAAGAAATAGAACTAGAGGACCCTATTGAAAATATGGGTGCGCAAATGGTGAAAGAAGTAGCATCTAAAACTGCAGAAATTGCAGGTGATGGTACAACTACTGCAACTGTATTGGCACAGTCTATTATAGGCGAAGGGCTTAAAATGGTAGCTGCAGGGGCAAACCCAATGGATTTGAAGCGTGGTATTGACAAAGCAGTTTCGCTTATTGTAGAAAACTTGCGCAGCCAAAGCCAAAGCGTAGGCAACGATGCTAAAAAAATACAACAAGTAGCTACTATATCTGCTAATAATGACGAAGCAATTGGTAAACTAATTGCAGAAGCTTTTGTAAAAGTGGGTAAAGAAGGTGTGATAACGGTAGAAGAAGCAAAAGGAACGGATACAACTGTAGATATCGTAGAAGGTATGCAATTTGATAGAGGATATATTTCTCCATACTTTGTAACCAATAGCGAAAAAATGAGTGTGGAATTACAAAATCCTTACATCCTTATTTTTGATAAGAAGATATCTATGATGAAAG
>JAYSWO010000333.1:0-25756 GCA_043717975.1 Ferruginibacter sp.
CTGAAAAATCTGTACTCAATCCCTTTATTATACAATGGATAGATGAGGAAATTATACCATAAAAAAATGATTTGATTTTTTTCTTCCTTTCGCATTTTCGATTACATAAATTTTATAAATTAATGCAATAAAATAGAAGTTCCTTTTCTTTGAATAATATTATTTCTGTAATCTACTGCTTCAACTATCCATACAAACGTAGCATTTTCCTGTATTCGCCCTTTATAAAATCCATTCCAACCTTTGTTAAATGTAGACGTTTCAAATACCAATTCACCAAATCTGTTAAAAATCTTAAAATAATTGAGTGATTTCATTCCAATGCATATAGGTTTTAAATTATCATTTCTGGTATCACCATTTGGTGTAAAAGAAGTTGGCACATAAATTTCTGGACCTTTATATACTTTTATTTTAACCGTATCAAAGCCTTCACAATTATTTATTGTTTTACCGATAACATAATATTCATAATCTTTATCTAGGATAGTTATTGGATTATAAATATTTGAAAAGTTGAGCTTATATGGGTTTAGCCATTCATATTTTATTACTCCAGCATTACTCAACTCCACCACTTGTAGTTGTACTGGTAAATTGATGGCAACCATTGTATCATTGCCAGCAAAAATTTTTACTTTTGGGGTTATTGATATTTTTACACTACTTACGTTTAATGAATTACAGCCATTGATATCTTTTACAACTAAATTGTATGTTGTATTCACTTTTGGATTCATTACAAAAGGATTAAAAACATTTACATCAGATAAATATGTGGATGGCGACCAAGTGAAAGACAAACCCCCTGCCCCATTTAATTGTGTACTCGCATTGAAACAAATTGTTTCTGGCAATCCTGCATTTGCTATGGGTGCAGGGTTTACAGTTACGGTAACAGAATCCACTTTAAAACATGTTCCAAAAATTGCTTTTACATAATATTTTGTTGTAACTGTTGGATTAGCTATTGGATTAATAATATTTGGATTTGATAATCCAGTTGTAGGGCTCCATTCAAAAAAAGTTGCATTTGATTGTATACTTAAACTCGTTTTTGATCCTTCACACAAAGGAGTTGGATTTATAGTAGACAATGTAACTGTATTTATAAAACTTAAAGAATCCAATGCATTTTTAATACATCCATTCGCATCTTTTACGCTTATGGAATGTACACCAGTAGTGGATGGTAATACATTAGATGATTGATATGTTCCACCATCTATAGCATAAACATATGGTAATTTACCCCCTTGAACATTTACTGTAAAAGAACCAATTGCACCTATAGTGCACGTTGGATTTACTTTTACAGTAGTAAAGTTTATTGGGGCAAATAAATCTACCAAGCTAGTAGAAATACTATCTAAACAACCTGAAGCATCCCTAATTTTTATGGTATATATTCCTTGAGATAAATTATTAAAAACACTATCAGACTGAATAGCACTTGTATTTATTGAAAATTCTAAAGGCCTTATCCACTCTACAAGCGAACCTGCTTCCACTATTATTTGCCCAGTACTCCCGTTGGCACATGCAATATTGTTTTTTGAAAGTATGGAAACATCCTTCCATTTTAAGTTTAAAGAATCCTTTGCAACACAAGACCCCAAAACTGCAGTACAAACATATTTAGATATATTGGTGATAGGCATTGCAGTTGGTGTTCTACTATTTATATTATCCAATGTTGGATTTACATTCCAAGTATAAGTAGTATATCCTGTTGTAGCCGTTAAAACTTGGCTAGCATTTCTACAGATAAACGCTGTATCGGGTGCTCTTCCGGGTGACAATAAGAGCCTATCATAATCTCTTATTTGTATTGTTGCAGATGATGACGGAAGTCCTGTACCACACGCAGATATTATTGAAATAACTAAATTTTCTACCCCTTCATTAATATTATCTTGCAAAGCAAATATATCTAAATCAATCTCTATTTCATTTGCAGGTATGGTAACAGTTGATGGCAACAGTTGAACATCTGCACCATTAGTAGCATTGCCAGAATATTGTAGATTCACTACCAAAGGTAAACTGGTAGCAATTTGTCTTTTAATTTTTACTTTACCAGGCACACATCCTTCTGCTAAATAATTGTTTCCAAAAACATCTACAGGTGTAATATTTGTAACAGTTGTAGAGGTGGAATTAAGGCTTTTTGCTTCAAGAAAAACACCTGAATCATAAATACCATCACCTACATCAGCAATAGCAAGTTTGAGATGGTAGGTTTGGCAAGGTTGAACAACAGCCTTTGCAATAAAAACTGTAGTATGACCATTATGTGTAAATTTTGTATTTGGCTGATTGGATATATAAAATTGGGGGAAAAGGCCGCATGCCGCAATATTGTTTATGTTATCTATGGTAACGGGTAAAGATGTACCAGGTATTAAAGCAATATTGGTTTTAACTGGGTATCCTGGTCCTTGAATAAAAAAAGCAAACACATCGTTTACACCTGTACATGGAAATTCAGGATATTCTTCGGAAGAAAAAACATATCGAAATTTTATACTATCTCCAATGGGTATGAAATCAAATTCTAAAATAGTAGCATCTTGTGTGGGATCTAAAACTAAGTTGTTTAAATCAGCATCTCCCAATCTTACTAAATCTAAATCAGCAAAAGCTCCAGATGATGAAGGAGTTGAAGATGAAACAATATAAGCTGGGGTAGCATTATTACCATCTAAACCAAAGATAGCAGGACTAGATTTAGCATTTCCGTTTGTTAGTACAATACCACTATCAAGCCCAATATTGGTACCAGACATATTATTAAAAAAAGCTGTTGCTCTATTATCTGCAGACAATGTAACATTACTTATCGTCACACCTTGTCCTACAAGCTTTTGAACCAATGCCATTGCATTACTTTGAGAAGTAATAATAAGTTGTGCATGTATGTTTGAAAATAATAATGAAAATATTATTATAAACATTACATGGTACAGTCTCTTTGGCATTTTTACAGTTTTATATTTGTAAATTTAATTTAAAACAATTTATAAATCACTACTTTAAACAAAAAAATCGAGCCAGTTAATACTGATTCGATTTATTTGTTTTGGACTTCAAAATAAAAAAGTTCGACTGTAAAATTTAGTTGTTTCATTAAATACTCAAGGTACTCAACACTTCATTCATGCTCCTGACTGCATCAGCACTTTTTGCAAAAGCTGCTTTTTCAGCATCATTCAAATTAAAGTCAACAATTTTTTCCCAACCATTTTTACCTATGATAACTGGTACACCTATGCAAATATCTTTTTGCCCATATTCACCATCTAAGTAAACACAGCATGGAATCATTTTCTTCTCGTCTCTTACAATAGCTTCTACCACTGCACAACCTGCCGCTCCAGGTGCATACCATGCACTCGTACCAAGCAAACCTGTAAGTGTAGCACCTCCCACCATGGTATCTGCTGCTACTTTTTGCAAACGCTCTTCATCCAAAAATTGTGACACTGGCACACCTGTGTATGTAGCCAATCTTGTAAGTGGTATCATTGTTGTATCGCCATGGCCACCAATTACACTAGCACCTAAATCATTTGAGCTACAACCAATGGCTTGAGATAAATAATAACGGAAACGTGCACTATCTAATGCACCACCCATACCAATAATTCTTTCTTTTGGCAAGCCAGTTTCTTTCAAAGCCAAATACGTCATTGTATCCATTGGGTTACTGATAACTACAATGATACAGTTTGGAGAATGCTCCAATATATTTTTGGCAACTGTTTTTACTATACCCGCATTTATACCTATCAATTCCTCACGTGTCATGCCTGGCTTACGAGGAATACCTGAAGTTATAACCGCTACAGTACTACCTGCAGTTTTTGTATAATCGTTTGTACTACCAATTATTTTGGTATCAAAACCTTCTAGCTGTGCAGTCTGCATAAGGTCCATGGCTTTGCCTTCTGCAAAACCTTCTTTAATATCTACAATTACCAATTCGTCGCATATTTGCTTGCGAGCAATGTTATCTACGCATGATGCGCCTACTGCGCCTGCGCCTACTACGGTTACTTTCATTGTTACGTTTTTTGTAAAGCAAATATATATGATAAAGAATAATTTCAGATTGAATAAAGGATATTGTTTTAAATTAATGTATTCGCTATTATTTTTGAAACAAACGATGCTTTTTGGCTTTTTTGAAAAAAGGCAATATAATGCGCCGTCTTTTGAGCTTAAAATGTATTTAATAAAGTTATTAGCACCCATAAATCAACATTTTTTATAGCAAGAATTTAAAATGGATTGTTTTACTTTTGCCACACTAAAAATTGAGTTTACTATTTGAAATAAATGTTTAAATACAAATTACCCTTAGTCAAAATAATAATTAATAAAAAACGATAAATAATCAATACTTATGTCTAACAAAATAACCATGCAAAACGGTACACTTACTGTACCCAACAACCCAACAATACCATTTATAGAAGGGGATGGCATAGGCCCAGATATTTGGAAAGCCAGTGTACGTGTATTTGATGCTGCAATTGCAAAAGCCTATGCTGGTGAAAAGAAAATAGAGTGGCTTAAAGTATTGGCAGGTGAAGAAGCATTTAATGCTACCGGCAGTTGGATGCCCGAAGAAACCATGAATGCTTTTAAAGAATATTTGTTATCTATAAAAGGGCCACTTACAACACCTGTAGGTGGTGGTATTCGTAGCCTAAATGTAGCGCTTAGGCAAGAGCTGGATTTGTATGTATGTTTACGCCCTGTAAAATATTTTGAAGGTACACCAAGTCCTATGTGGCAGCCAGAGAAAGTGAGCATGACCATTTTTAGAGAAAATACAGAAGATATTTATGCTGGTATTGAATTTATGACAGGTACACCTGAGGCTACTAAATTATTGAATTTTTTAGTAGACGAATTGGGTGTAAAAGCATTTCGTTTTCCAGAAACAACTTCGCTTGGTGTAAAGCCAGTAAGCAAAGATGGTAGTGAAAGATTGATACGTTCTGCCATACAATTTGCTATTGAACATAAGTTGCCAAGTGTAACCATAGTACACAAAGGAAATATTATGAAATATACCGAAGGAGCTTTTAAACAATGGGGATATGAATTGGCTGAAAGAGAATTTGGTGGACAAGTATATACATGGCAACAATGGGAAAAAACTAAAAAAGAAAGTGGTGAAGCAGTGGCCAATGAAGAAATGAAAATTAGTTCTATTGGTGGTAAAGTGATTATTAAAGATGCCATTGCAGATAATTTTTTGCAACAAGCATTATTGGCACCTCAAGATTATTCAGTAATAGCTACGCTAAATTTAAATGGCGATTATATTTCTGATGCATTGGCTGCACAAGTTGGTGGTATTGGTATTGCACCCGGTGCAAATATTAATTACCTTACTGGGCATGCAGTGTTTGAAGCTACACATGGTACAGCACCTCGTTTTGCCAATACAAATACCATGAACCCATCATCAGTAATATTAAGCGGTGTAATGATGTTGGAATATATGGGATGGAGAGATGCAGCAGATATGATTACCAATGCTGTTGGCAAAACGATACGCAATAAAACGGTAACGATAGATTTTTATAATTTGATGAAAGATGCAACATTGTTAAAGTCAAGTGAGTTTGCAGATGAGATTATTAAGAATTTGTGATGGATAATAAAGAAGTAATTGAGCAGAGGACTCCAATTTGGATGAAATTATCTGAACTTTATTTGGATACAGAATTACAAGGGGATGATTATAAAAATATTGCAGAAGTTTTTTATAGAAGTCCATATACCTTATCTGAAATATATCTAATAAATAGGCATGAAGTGTCGCCTATTTTGATAACTAATTTATTTTCTGTAGCAGGAGAATGGGCTGGATTTGATGAAGCGTGGTTGGTAAAATCAATTACAGAAAAAACAAGAGATTTCAATAAAATAAAAACAAAAAAATTTACTTTCACAAGTTTATATTTTAGAATATTTGGGAGTTCAGACTGGAAGAAAATTTATTCTCTTTATAATGCTTTTGAAAAATAACTATTACAAAAGCCAACTTACTTTATCATCTCAATACGTACATTTGTAAATAAATAAAAACACATGAGCAAAATACAAGTAGCAAACCCCGTTGTAGAATTGGACGGCGATGAAATGACAAGAATCATTTGGAAATTTATTAAAGACAAATTGATACTTCCGTATGTAGAAGTGCCTATTCAATATTTTGATTTGGGTATGGAATATAGAGATGAAACAAACGATCAAGTAACCATTGATGCAGCCAATGCTATAAAAGCTTGTGGGGTGGGTATAAAATGTGCAACCATTACACCTGATGAGCAAAGAGTAGAAGAATTTAAGTTGAAACAAATGTGGAAATCGCCAAACGGAACGATTCGTAATATTTTGGATGGTACTGTTTTTCGTGAGCCTATCGTAATGCAAAATGTACCAAGATTGGTTACAAACTGGACAGCGCCAATTATTGTTGGTCGTCACGCATTTGGAGATCAATACCGTGCAACTGATACGGTGATAAAAGGCAAGGGGAAATTAACAATGACCTTTACACCAGAAGATGGTGGCGAAGCTCAAGTTTTTGAAGTGTTCAACTTTAAAGGCGATGGTGTAGCCATGAGCATGTATAATACGGACGAAAGTATTTATGGCTTTGCAAGAAGCTGTTTCAACATGGCTTTGAGTAAAAAATGGCCTTTGTATCTTTCTACAAAAAACACCATTCTTAAAAAATATGATGGTCGTTTTAAAGATATTTTTGAAGAGGTATATCAAAATGAATTTAAAGAAAGCTATGCAGCTGCTGGCATTACTTATGAGCATCGCTTAATAGATGATATGGTAGCAAGCGCATTGAAGTGGAACGGTAATTTTGTATGGGCTTGTAAAAATTATGATGGCGATGTACAAAGCGATACCGTAGCGCAAGGCTTTGGTAGCTTGGGTTTAATGACATCTGTATTGGTAACACCCGATGGGAAAACGATGGAAGCAGAAGCTGCTCATGGTACCGTTACTCGTCATTACAGAGATCATCAAAAAGGTAAACCTACTTCTACAAATCCGATAGCTTCTATATTTGCATGGACAAGAGGACTTGCTTTTAGAGGTAAATTAGATAGCAATCAACCGTTAATAGATTTTTGTAATAACCTTGAAGCTGTTTGTATAGAAACAGTAGAAAGCGGAAAAATGACCAAAGATTTAGCAGTTTGTATTCATGGAAATAAAGTAGAGCATGCTGCTCATTATCTTTATACAGAAGAGTTTTTAGATGCTATTGATGAAAATTTAAAGAAGAAAATGGCCTAAGCATATTATTCTAATTTTAAAAATACAACGCCTCGAAATAATCTAGGCGTTGTATTTTTAGGAATATCATTTTTATAACTGTATCATCATTTTTTCACTGCTATTTTTAACAACAGTCATTAATGTTTTACTTCCTTCTGTTGCGTTATTTATATCGGTTGCTTTTATAGGAATGAGTAAAGATGTGTAGTTATTTTGTAATGCCGTTATAGTACCATTTAATTGACATGTATTTGTATTATTAAAACCGTGCAGTACAAGCGCTATGTTTTTAAAGGTAGAATTTAATTGCCCTTCTACTTTTTCAAATACAATTTGCTTACTTGATGGATTATACAAAATATTTCTTTTGTAAAAGATTCCCTTTTCATAATCAAATGTTTTGCCATCATCTTCGTAATACATAAAACTATTTGCCGTATTGCCTTTGTAAACATGCACTACCAACGTATCCGTAGGTGCAAAAGCTGTTGACTGCACCAACGATTGCATAGGAATAATACTACTCTCCTTTACATACGCAGGAAGCTTTGCAGTACTAAGTTCTATCAATTTTTCTTTTTCGCCTTCATTCAATTCATCGTTGTACAAATTATACCAATTGCCTATAGGGAAATATATTTTCATAAAATCTTTTCCGCTTTCTACTGGTACTACCATTATGCTTTGCCCAAATAAAAATTGATGTTGAAAAGTAGTATTGTACACATTGTTATCGAAAGTATTGTCAATAGCTAGTGAGCGATTTACTGGCAAACCATTTTGCGTAGATTCATAAAAACTACTGTAGATGTAAGGCATTAATTTGTACCTGAGATTAATGTAATTTCTTGCTACCTCTGTTATATCTTCTCCAAATGTCCATGGCTCAGCAGATTTAGAATTTACGGCTGTGTGATTTCTAAAATAGGGTATAAAAGCTCCCAATTGTATCCAACGATTAAACAAGACTGGCGAACCATTTCCTGTAAAGCCACCAACATCCATACCTGTAAAAGAAACCCCACTTAACCCTAAACTATTTATTAAACGAACACCCAACATCATGTGGCTATCTTCTGCACGGTTATCGCCCGTCCACAATGCACTAAAACGCTGCAAGCCTGCATAGCCGCCACGTGTAAGCACAAAAGGCCTTTCGGTAGAGTGTGCTCTAAATCCCTCATAACTTGTGCGTGCCATTAAAGAGCCATACACATTATGCGCTTCTACATGCGATGCCTTTCTTCCTTCAAAATTAAACAACACATTGTTCGGCATTTTTTGTCCCCAAGTAGCTATTTCATTCATATCGTTCCATATACCACTTATACCATTATCTGTAAAAAATTTAGATTCAGCCCTCCAATATTTTCGCCCAACTTCAGAAGTATAATCGGTAAAATGGCACCAGCCTGGCCATACCTGTCCGGTATAATTTTTACCATCCGGATATTTTATAAAAGCATCTGCTTTTATGCCTCTATCAAATGCAGGTGCACCTGGCACTACTTTTATACCAGGGTCTACTATTACCGTAGTTGTAAAACCCATGGCCTTTAATTTATCCGTCATTGCCCTTGGGTTTGGAAAACGTTCTTTATCCCAAGTAAACAATTGGTATTTATCCATGTAATGTATATCAAGTGTAATACCATCGGAAGGGATTTTTTTCTCTCTTAATGTTTGTGCAATACGTAATACTTCGGTATCGGGATAATAACTGTACCTGTTTTGCTGATAGCCCAAGCTCCAAAGCGGCGGCATCCTCATACGACCTGTAAGCATTGTATAAGACTTTAAAATATCTGCTACTGTTTTGTGGTAAATAAAATAATAATTCATTTCGCCACCTCGTGCGCCGAATGATGAAAATCGATTGTTGCTTGCACCAAAACTAAAATCAGATTGAAAAGTATTGTCCATAAAAATACCATAGTTCACAAGGTGGTGTATGCCTATGTAAAATGGTATGGTGGTATATAATGGATCTCGCCATAAATCATATCCATAGGCATCGGTGTTCCAGTTTGTGTACCCACTACCCTTTCTATCAAGGTCACCTACTTTTTCACCAAGCCCTACAAAACGTTCGCCCTCTTGCATTTTTTTATAGGTGGTTACTTCTTCGCCAACCCATGAAGTGGTTAAACCATTTTCGTCTTCACTAATAACAATGCCTTCATTATTATAAAATGAAACACTGTAGGGTTTCTTTTGAAAAACCACTTTTAAAGAATCTGTAACGATATTGATCTCTGTATCATTTTGTGTAATAGAAACTTTTGTTTGGAGTGGCTCTGTTACCACTGCATAAGAAAAATCTTTTTTCAATGGTTGTTTATCCATTCTTATTCTAACAATGGAAGGGCTGTACACCATGGCTTGTATAAAAGCAGCATCGGTTGTAATGCTAATATTTTGCCCATCTACTTTTGCAGATTTTATATTGCCTATTTCTTTTAGATTTGTTTGGGCAAAGGCAGCTTTCGAAAAAATGCACAACGATAAAATGACGCAAAAATTTATTTTTTTGGAAAGATATGTGAGAGCTAAAAACATGCTGAATAACTATTTAATTATGGAAAAATATTGAGTTCACAATTTCTGCAATCGTTTTTTAAAATAAAAATAAAAGCCGAGCTAAAATATTGCTCGGCTTTTATAAAACTATTAAAAAAATTATTGTATTGTAAACTTACCGGTTACAAAATTTACAGTTACTGTGTAATTGCCTGTTGTAGCAGGGCCTTTAAAATTTTGTGGTAAATTATATCCAAAACTTCCTCCTGTAGATATGCCAGGTAAAGAATTATCTTGAAGTGAGTATTTGTTAGACCAATCACCATTTACAGGCAATAATAAAAATTCTTTACCCCCTGTTAGTGGCAATACATTTGTTTTAAAAACAGATGAGTTAGATCTTATTAAATGTTGTGAAGGTACAGGCACAGGGTTAGTCCAACCACCAGCTGTTGCATCACCAACCATAAACAAATTTGTAGGAAGTGTACCAGTATAAGGCGTTACAGCATATTTTCCTTTTTGAAAATCCAATGTAATAATATACCATCCATTGTTAGCTGGGCCATTAAAATTTGTAGGTAAGTCATATCCAAAATCACCAGCGCCAGAAGGCAAACTACCGTCAGCTATAGAAAATTTATGCCCCCAATCGCCATTTAAAGGCAATACTAAATAGTTTTTTCCTCCAATCAAATTAAATACGCCTGCATAAGTAGTTTCATCCAATTGAGCAAATTCTTGAGTAGGAACTGGTACTGGATTGTTCCAACCACCTTGCGTAGCATCTCCTACTAAAAAAAGTTTACCAGTGGTAGGAAGCGCTACTTTTGGAGGAACTTTATAAGGAGTATATTTTATTTTAATGGTGTTTGATGTGTATTGCTCATTGTTATTTCCGTAAGAGGAAATAACACGAACATCCATATCGTAGGCTACATTAAAATTAAACCCATATGCCAATGCAATAATATTAATATCCTTGGCCGTAAAAGAAGAAGTAAGCACTCCAGTAAAAGTTTTAGAGACTGCTTTAGAAAAATTTCTACCTGCAGAATCTATTTGCAATACATATTTGTATTGTGATTGCTCTTGTGCGTAATTTGGCGAAGTCCAACTGAACTTCACAGCCACGTTGTTAGAGTCTGCGGGAGCTGGCGCTAAGATAGCAACCGAGCTGCTTACAACAACAGCATTACCATTGCCTGCAACTATTAAATCATTCTTTTTATCGCAGGATAAAAGTGAAAAAGAAATTAGGAATATTGCTATAATACTCTTGATGAAATGTTTCATTTGTATATATTTTTTAAAATTAAATAAGGGTTACAGTAAACTTGCCAGTTTTAAAATTCACGACAATTTTATAATTTCCGCTAACCGAAGGACCAGGAAAATTGTCACTTTTATTAGCATCAAAATCACCTCCTGCGCTTAAGCCAGGAACTGTATTACTTACAACTGCATATTTATTTCCCCAATCGCCATTTTTAGGTAACATTAAATATTGTTTACCTCCAATTAATGGGACAGTTATTTCATATGTTGTACTACTTGTTCTTGTAAATTTTTGTGTTGGAGTTGGCACAGGATTGTTCCAACCACCGGCTGTAGCGTCACCTACTAAAAACAAATCGCCATTGTTAGCAGCCACCGTTGGTAAATCAGCAGGAAGGGTAACTTTCACATCTAAATAAGGAGTAATTGTTACTTTTAAAACATTGGAATAATATGGAAGTGTATTGTTTATTAATGAAGATTTAACCCTAATTTCCATATTGTGAGGCATATTTTCCAGAAGCCCCATTCCCAAAATTAATTTATTTACATCTTTTACAAGTAGGCCATTTGATAAGTCACTTCCAATGGAAATTTCTCCTTTATTTGGGTTTGTAAAATTCGAACCAGTAGTATCGAATTGAATGGTATAGGTAACATTTTGTGAACTCAGACCAGTACTCAATTGATAATTTGGATTCGTCCAATTTAATGTGTTCCAAATATTATTCTCATTTGATTTTAGTAATACAGTTGTTGCCAAAGGGTTTGAAACTGTTAATACAGGGTTTGTACCTCCGTTGAAAGTTACGCTTGCGACTTCTTTTTTACATGAGATAATTATCAGTGCTAACAAAATTGAGCTAGATAATATTTTAATTATTTTTTTCATATTTAAATAGTTTTATTTTTATTTAATAACCCGGATTTTGACGAAGATTTGGATTTGAAGATAAATCCTCAGAAGGTATTGGATACAAGTTATACTTAGCATCGACACTTGAACCAGAAGCCACACCGCCTTTCCAAGCCCAAATGTAAGCGCTTGTAGTAAATTGGCTATAACGAATCAAATCTGTCCTACGAAAACCTTCCCAGAATAATTCACGACCCCTCTCTGATAAAATGTACGGGAGTGTTAATGCAGGATAATTTACTGCATTCACATCTGTAGGCCTAGCTCTTACGGCTAACTGTTGAAGATAACCTAAAGCTGTTGCATTGCTGCCTCCCGTTCCACCTCTTGCCACTGATTCCGCATAGGTTAAATAAATTTCTGCTAATCTAAAAATGGGCATATCGATATCAGAAAAAGTAGAATTTGATGGCAATGTGTTATCTAAATTCGGTGCCGGTCCACCTGTTCTTGTTTTGTTTCTAAATTTAGAAGAAGAATACCCATCAGTTGCTGTCCCAAGTAAGTTGGTCATAATTAAATTCTGCCCACCCGTCCAAAATTGACCTCTAATATCATTGTTATCGAATAGACCTACAAATTGTTGTGTCATTCTAATACAGTTCCAAGTGCCATTTAAACCAGAACTATCTGCTGAATATCCTGCAGGACCGTGTACTAAAAAAGTAGTGCCGCCATAGCTTTGTGTACTTCTGCCATCATAATTTAAAGACCAAATAAATTCATCGGTATTCAAATTATTGTCAGCTAACATTAGCTCTTTGTACTTTGGATGTAATGTATAACCAGCCCCAATTACCTTGTTGCAGTAGGTTATTGCATCAGTATATCTTGGTGTACCCGTGTATATATTTGCATTTAAGTACATACGAGAGAGTAACGACCAAGCAGCAGCTTTATCCATACGACCATATTCATTTGTCTTTGGTGCAACTAAAGTAGTTTCCAAAGATTTCAATTCGCCTTCTAAATAAGTAAATAGCGCTGCACGTGTTGTTTGAGGAGGTAAAGAAACCGCCCCAATTTGAGTTGTTTCAGTAACAAATGGAGGGTTACCAAACAAATCCATAATAGCCCAATAATTAAATGCCCTTAAAAAACGAGCTTCTTCTTTGTACGCTTTAATATCATTTGCATCTTTGCCACTTATACCTCTAGCCGCAAGTTTTTCATCTGACGATTCTGTAATAAAATTATTACAAAGTGTGATGGTGTAAAACATTCTATAATACAAACATTTTACTGCAAATGTAGAAGACGACCACGTCATTTGATGAATACCAATTGGATCAAATCTATCTGCGTAAGTCCACCCAGCTTCATCTGTACTTAAACATTGCAAATACCAATAATTGCGATTAAAGTCTGAACTACCTGCATCATTAATTATTTGATTAGGTAAATCTCCAGAAGTTGGACCAGAGTTGCCAGTAGTAGCCATGGAAGAATAGGCTTTTGCTATTGCCTGCCTATAACCTGTGGGTGTAGAAAATACCGATACTGAAGTAATGTCATTAGTTGGGCTAAGATCTAACTTTTTTGTACAACCGTTAATGAGTATTGTAGCCGTTACCAATACTGCTAAGGTTGTTTGTTTTAATATTATTTTCATATTGTTATTTTATTTTTTTCTTAAAAATTAATACCTGCGGATAAAGAAATTGTACGAGGGCGTGGGTACAAATTATTATCAATACCATTACCAACCTCAGGATCTAAACCAGTATATTTTGTAATTGTAAATACATTTTGTACACTGAGTCCAAGTCTCAAAGTAGCTTTATCATGATACACTTTGCCAACATTATAACCCACATTTAAATTATCCATCTTCAAAAATGAAGCATTCTCTAAATAATAATCGCTGTGTGATTGTATATCAATTCCGTTTCCTACGAAACCTGTTTCAAGATAGTTTTTAGTACCGTTCCCGATAGTATATTGTCCATTTATACCGTTTAATTTACCTAATGAATTATTAACGGCATTATAAACGTAGTTATTAAAACTACTTCTTAAAACAAAGCCTGCACTCCATTTTTTATAACCTACGTTGCTACTAAATCCAAAAAACAAATTAGGGTCGGCTGCTTTTCCTTTATAGGAATCATCACCATTTATAATTCCATTTCTATTTTTATCATCAACTAATCCTTCTATTGGTTTGCCATTTTGGTCATACACTTGATGGTATAAGTAAAAAGTATTTTTAGGGCCTCCTACTGAGTTGATTTGTAAGAAACCATTTACACCAGGTGCCCCCCCTGATAGAAATCCTTTATAATTTGGATCATCAGGTATAACTGTTAAATTAGTAATAGTGTTCTTATTATAGGTTGCATTAAAATTTACATCCAAAGTAAAATCTTGTCTTTTTATTGGCTGGGTGTTTAAGCTAAATTCAACACCTTTATTTTCCATATTACCAACATTGGCCAACACAAAAGCAGAAAAGTTAGTAGCGGCAGGTTGTGCTACTGAATTTAACAAATCACTGGTTTTTTTGTTGTAAAAATCAATACTTCCAGATATTCTATTATTAAAAAATCCATAGTCTAAAGCTGCATTATATGTTGTAGTAGTTTCCCACTTGAGGCCAGGAAAAAATCCTGAAGGACCATAACCTTGTATGGGTGTATTACCAAAAATATAAGCTGAATTAGAAGTGCTTAAAGCATATGTAGATAAGTAAGAGTAATTACCTATACCATCTTGCTGCCCGGTTATTCCATAACCTAAACGTACTTTAAGATCAGAAATTACTTTGCTATTTCTTAAAAATGCTT
This sequence comes from Ferruginibacter sp., assembly GCA_043717975.1. Classification (GTDB taxonomy): domain Bacteria; phylum Bacteroidota; class Bacteroidia; order Chitinophagales; family Chitinophagaceae; genus Ferruginibacter. The sequence goes on from JAYSWO010000333.1 coordinate 14,824, forward strand.
CAGAATTAACCTTCCATGCTAAACCTACAGAAGGGAATGTTCCCCATCTATTTGGTTTATCAAAACGAGATGAACCATCTCTGCGAATGGTAGCAGTCAATATATATTTATCAGCTAAAACATACTGTAATCGTCCAAAAACACTTACAAGTGTATTTTCAGGTTTATTAAACTCAAAATCTACTGGTTTTGATCCTATAGTTGTATCTCCATTATATTTTAAACCTCTATAATTATAATTTGTAGCTAAGTAATTATTATAAGAATATCCTGCAGTAGCATCTATTCTACTTCTGATAGATTTTATTTCTTTTATATAATTAAAATAAAAATCAAATAAAGTATTTTGCTTTGTTTGTTTACCAATTTGTTTCACACCACCTCCATTATATGCAGAAGCAGCGCTGTCAGATATTAGTCTTGTTCCAGTATTTTTGCTTATATCATAACCAAGGTTTAAGTTAGCATGCAAATTTGAAAAAAAGGGAAACTTATAATCCATTTGTATATTACCAAAACTTCTTGAAGGTTTTTGTAAATCACTAGTTTGCTTTAATAACCCTACGGGATTATTTGGTCTGTTTAAAAGTAATTTACCGGTGCCGTCCACCCACTCATAAAACCCACCATAGCTATTGCTTGAAGTATTGATTGGTTGAGTAGGATCAAAACTAACAGCACCACCTATTGCACCTTGGTCTGCAAAGCGTGTTTGTTGTGCAACTGCTTTTATATTTATATCTACCTTTAAATGATTGTTTAAAAAAGTAGGGTTTAATGCAATTCCAAGAGATGTTTTTTGAAGATGGTCGGTAACCAAAACGCCATTTAAATATTGATAGCCTAAAGACAATCGATAAGGCAATCCTTTAACACCGCCAGTAAGACTGAGGTTATTGTCAGTACCTAGCGCATTTTGATAAATTGCATTTTGCCAATCAGTATTTGCCGTTCCTAATTGGGCTTTTTGCGCAGCACTACCAGTAGAGTTTACAATAGAACGAATTTCATCACCATTAAATACATTTACTTTTTTAGTAATGCTAGATACTGAAAAATTAGTGATAAAATTAACTTTTAAGCTTCCAGCTCTTCCTTTCTTGGTCGTAATAATAATAACACCATTTGCTGCTCTTGAACCATATATAGCGGCAGCGGATGCATCTTTTAGAACAGTAAAAGTTTCTATATCATTTGGATTTATAAAACTTAACGCATTAGAAGCTCCAGCAATTCCATCACGATCTAAAGGAATTCCGTCGATGACAATAAGTGGATCGTTACTTGCATTTAAAGAAGATCCTCCACGAATTCTTATGGTACTACCAGATCCTGGTTGTCCGCCATTTGAAATAATAGAAACACCCGCCACTTTACCTGCAATTAATTGCTCAGGTGTACTTATTACACCTTTTTGAAAATCTTTTGCAGAAATAGTTGTTATGGATCCGGATAAATCTTTTTTACGTGTAGTTCCATATCCTACCACCACTACATCTTGTAAATCTGTGCTACTTTGCACAATCTTTACACTTGCACTACCATTTACAGCAGTTACTTGCTGAGATGTAAACCCAACCGAACTAAATACCAATACAGGTGCGTTTGTAGCCGCAATAATCGTGTAAGCACCAGCTGCATCTGTTTTCACAGCCGTTTTGGTTCCTTTTACTGAAACAGTAACACCAGATACGGGTGTTCCATCTTTTGAATCTGTTACCGTACCAGTTACGCTTGTTTGCGCAAAGCTAGTAACAGAAAGTGCTGCGAAGATGAGCATGAGGCTAATCTTTAGCAGTTGTTTAAAGCTAATTTTCATAAATAAGTTTTGTTTTTGTTTCATAAATATGTTAACAAAACGTCTCCTAAAAGACAAGCAATTGTTAAAAAGTGAAAGTACAGTTTTTTTCAATGAAAACGTTTTCGTAATTAAATTTATTTTTCACATTTTGTGTACCGCAAAAAAAGTAACGTAATTTATTTAAAAGTGCTCATTTTTATTAATTTAATTGGGTAATGCGCCCTAGTTGTTAATAATTATTATAAAGATTGCAAACTTATTTAATTATATAAATATTGTTTTCTTTTATTTTTTATGGTTATTTGCACTAGGGTTGTACAAATTTTTAATTGTAAAAGTAAAATAATTGGTATACTAATTTTAAAATGTGTAGTACAATTTAAAAAAATCACTTACAATTGCACTTATAATTATGAACCTGAAACAATTATCAAAAGAGCTCAGTTTATCAATATCTACAGTTTCTAAAGCATTGAGTGATAGTCCTGAAATTAGCGCACCTACAAAGAAAAAAGTTCAGTTAAAAGCAAAGGAGTTAAACTACCATGCAAATCCTTTTGCAAGTAACCTGCGCAATAAGAAAAGTAAAACAATAGCTGTAATAATACCTGCCATTGCAAACAACTTTTTCTCCTTAGCCATTAATGGCGCTGAGTCCTATGCGCAAGATAAAAATTATCATGTATTAATTTATCAAACCCATGAAGAGTTGCAAAAAGAAATAGCCATTGCCAAACATTTACAAAATGGTAGGGTAGATGGAATAATGATTTCGCTTAGCAGGCTTACATCCGACACCACGCATTTAGAAGCTTTAAAAAATATGGGAATCCCATTGGTTTTTTTTGATAGAGCAGCAGAAAAAATGGATTCCCCAAAAATTACTACTGATGATTATGAAAGTGCATTTATTGGAACAGAGCACTTAATAAAAAATGGGGCTAAGAAAATAGCATTTTTATCAATTTCAAATACACTCGAAATAAGTAGTAAGCGATTAGAAGGATATTTTGATGCACTTAAAAATAACCAGATAAAAGCAGACAAAAAATTAGTAATTTATTGTGGAAATGATAAAAAAGAAAATGAGAATTCAATTAAAAAAACGTTGCTTAAAGATGATAGACCCGATGCCATATTTGCTTCAGTAGAAGAATTGGCTATATCTAGTTATGAAATATGCGAAGAAATAAAATTAAAAATACCTGGCGATATAAAAATTATTAGTTACTCTAATTTACAAACAGCATCTATATTAAACCCTGCACTTACAACTATTACACAGCCAGCATACGAAATAGGTAGAGAGGCAGCTAGTATATTATTTAAGCTTATTGATAAAAAAGAAATTAGCTTAAAAGAAAAAAGTACTGTTTTAAAATCTACCTTAATTGTAAGGAAATCTACAAAAAGATAAGCATTATTTTGATAAAAATTGCTTAGACAATTCATCATAAACAAGCAAAAGTTTATTCGATTTCCCATCTTTATAAAAAACAGATTCCCAAGTGCTGAGCGGCTCCCAAATGCATGTGCCTTTTCCTTTTCCGTTTTGCACTTCAAAAGCAATTTTATTTACCTCTTCTTTTAATTGAGAATATTCCACAACAATTATATCTTTATTATACCGCTGTACAAGATTATTTAAATTATCTCTCAAATCATTTAATGTACCATGCCATTTTGGAAAATACGATTCACCAATCACATCAAAAGAAACACCACGTGCTATCATGTTATCTATAAAATTTACCGACTCGCTATTTTGCCCACCGAGCGCCACATGCAGCATCATTACTACGTTTGGCTCTACCGATTTTACCGCAGCAGTTCCTGCACAAATAAGCTGCGCCAATCCATCAGGATTATTTACATTTCCTTCTGGCCAAACAATACCGTGGTTTACTTCGTTACCTATTTGAACCATATCTGGTGTTGTGCCCTGCGCTTTCAATTCTTGCATTACTTTTTTGGTGTAATCGTACAATGCCGTTTTTAAATCTGTAAAATTTAAATCCTTCCAAGATGCAGGCTTGTACTGCTTTCCAGGGTCTGCCCAATAATCGCTGTAATGAAAATCGAGTAACAATTTCATGTCAGCATTTTTTACTCTTTTTGCCATACTTTTTGTGTGCGCCAAATCGCAAAATCCCTTCGTAGGAGAGTAACCGCTATCATTTGCCGGCTCGTTAAAAATTCTTAACCGCACATAATTAAACCCATGATTTTTTAAAATAAGTATTGGATCTTTTTCTACTCCATTATCAGAAAATTTTACACCACTTGCTTCCAATTCTGGTAAAAAAGAAATATCTGCACCTATCATTTTTGTAACTTCTCTTTGCATTGCAGCTTGGCCTTTTAATTCATATTTTTTATCTTTAGTTATTTCATAATTTTTTTCTGGCAATACACTAATTATTTCTGTAGCGCCTTTCCATAAACCCGTAGATGTCGCTTCAAATTTTATAAAATCTGCTGTGTTACCGGCTTGTACTATTACTTGGCATTTACCATTAAATAAATGCCGCTGCCATACACCTTCTTCACATTTATCTGGCTCATGACTACTAGGGTCACCATTACCTACGCCAATAATTTTTGCATCCCCATTTATTGAAAATTTTATTAGGTTATCTGCATTAAGCACTTCACGCCCTTCTCTATCTATTACGCTTACATTTATTATTGTTGCATCTTTACCATCAGCAAGTATGGTAGTTTTATATGGGGTAATAACTACTTCAGCGGGTTGGCCTGTTGTTTCTAATTTTGCTATTAATTTTTTCCCCTTTTTAATTGCAATAGCTTCTAATTTTCCTGCTGCATAATTTACCTTCCAAGTTAAATGTCCATTGCGAGGCATATCTTTTTTGCCCAACGATTTTCCATTCAAAAATAATTCTACATTATCTGCATTAGTATTTACCCATACTTCTGTAGGCTTGCCTTTATTGCCAAGCTGATTCCAGTTGGCAGAAATATGCAGCACATCTTTATCTGTCCACCAACTTTGATAATAGTAATAAATGTTTTTTGGAAAACCACACATATCCATAATACCAAAATGTGAATTTATATTTGGCCAATGATAAGGTGTTGGTTCACCTCTATAATCAAAACCCGTCCATACAAAACCACCCAACCAATAATCATTTGGCGCAGCCAATTTCCACCATTCTTCGGCAGTACTTGCCCACCAAGGTGCAGTTATATCTTGGTCTGGTAGGTATGCTCTTATGCTATCTTTTTCGTAAATACCTCTTGTGGTTACTGTGCTGCCCATCTCCGTGCCTAGCAAGGGTTGTGTAGGATGTGCTTTGTGATAATCTGCTACAGCATATTGCCTATAATTAAAACTTCTTACTGGTATTACTTCGTTTACACCATTAAAAACATTGGCTACATCGGCAGCATACGTACAAGTTCTTGTTGGGTCAAGTTGTTGTTGTTTGGCAATAAAAGTTTGTGCAATTTTTTTGCCTGTGCTGGTTGTGTGTATCCATCCTTCTTCGTTGCCAATGCACCACATGAATATAGATGCATGGTTTCTATCTCTCTTTACCAATCGTTCAAATTGGTTCATGTATTCTGCTCCACTGTTTAATAATCGTTGCTCATCTAGCACAAGCATACCAAGGCTATCGCATGCATCTAACAACTCTGGTGTGGGCGCATTATGGCTTGTACGATAGGCATTGGAGCCCATATTTTTCAATAAGTTAATTCTATAATATTGCAAATAATCTGGCAAGGCGCTTCCAAGCCCTGCATGGTCTTGATGATTATTTGTACCCTTTATTTTTATATATTTTCCATTTAAAAAAACTCCGTTTGTTTTTATCTCTATTGTACGAATACCTAAGCGAATTGTTTTACTATCTATCACTTTTCCATCTTTTTTTATTTCTGCTACAACCCTGTATAAATATGGGTTTTCAATATCCCACAATGTTGGATTATTAAGTAAAATAATTTGTTTGTTATTTTTTTCTTCATTTACCTGTAATGAAATATTTTGTTCTTTTGATGTAGCAATTTTTTTTCCATTTCTATCTGTTAAAAAAGTAGAGACAGCATAAGTAGATGTTAAAAAACTTTCATTAACAACATTTGTTTCTACAGTAATTTTTGCTTTGTTATTTTCTACTGTTGCGTAAGCAAAAATACCATCTGTAGAAATATGTGTTTGTGCGTATGTGTTTAGCCACGCATGCCTGTAGATACCTGCGCCTTCGTAAAACCAACCTTCGTATTGTGTAGCATCTACTCTTACAACAATAATATTTTCTTTATCAAAGTTTAAAAAATCTGTGATGTCATATTGTACTCCTACATAACCACTTTTATTATTTCCCAAATAAAATCCGTTTACCCAAATATTGGCATCCCTAAAAATCCCATCAAATTGTATTTGAAATCTTTTTGCAGAATCATTTTTGCTTACGGCAAAATGTTTTCTGTACCAACCAATACTCGTTTCAGGAAATAAGCCACCAACTGGTTTGTAGCCGTGCGATTCCACATCTGCATTATCTATATTCACAAAAGGTAATTCTACTGCCCAATCGTGTGGCAGATTTATATTGCGCCAACTACTATCTTTAAACTTAGGTGCTATGGCTGTATTAACGGCTGCGCCCGACTTTGCAAAGATGGTAGCAATGCTATAATTAAAATCTTTTTCAGCATTTGCAGCATGTCCTAAATGAAATTTCCATCCTTCATCAAAATTTATTTTTTGCCTGATAGAAGTTGTTTGTGAAAAAGATAAGAATGGCAGTAGCAAAAAAAATAGTACAGATAAAGAAAAGTATTGATTATTTTTTGGCATAGCAAGTTTTTTTAGAAAAAAAATAGAGAAACAATATTATTGAAATGCATTTAATGCCACAGTTGGTTTACCAGCATTATCAAATGCCCCGAGCGAATAACCTTGCCAGTTGTTGTATGCTTGCGGCTCCCAATACAAAACGCCCAACCCTTTGTTGTTGGCAATCGTTTTCGTTTTGGCAATTAGGTCCACTAAAAAAGAATTACAAATTGTGGGGCTATCCCAGCTCATACCCACTTCTACAATCATTACTTCTTTGTTGTATCTACTCACCATGTCATTCATATTGGCTAGGCATTGATTATTGTTGGCTTGCCAACTAGCCACAGTTGGATAAAGCGACATGCCTATTACATCATACTTTGCGCCATTGGTTTTTAACCCATCAAATATCCATCTAAATAATGTGTTATCCCAACCATTAGAAATATGCACAATTACTTTTGCATTTGGAAAAACAGCTTTGCTAGCATCGTACCCTGCATTTATTAATTGAGCAAAGTTAGTCATATTGGTTGATGCTTTCCCTTCTGGCCAAAGCATACCATCATTTGTTTCATTACCAATTTGCACCCACTCTGGTTCTATACTATTGTTTTTTAAAAGTGTAAGCACACTACTGGTGTGAGAAGCTAATGATGTACTTAAATTACTAATATTTTGTCCGGCCCATGCAGCCGGTTTGGTTTGGCTACCTGGGTCAGCCCATGTATCACTATAATGAAAATCTATCATTATTCTTAACCCTGCATTTTTTGCACGAATGGCTTTTGCTAATACATCAGCTGCATTGTTGTAACCCAATGCAGGATTTACCCACACCCGTAGTCTAATGGTATTCATACCAAGAGATTTTAATAAAGCCATGCACTCTTGTTGTGTACCAGCAGCATTATAAAATTTTATACCACCTGCTTCCATTGGTGTAACCCAACTTATATCTGCTCCTTTTGCAAATGTAGTTGGTACAGGAGTTGGCTGTACTGGTGCGAGCGCTATTACATTTTCAATATTTGTACCTTTATTACAAGCCAAGATTGCTATGTAGGTAATTGCTAAAAAAAATATTTTTTTCATGGGCTTGTACAAATGTAATTCACTGTTTTTTTAACCTATTTTTATAGAACCCAATGCATATTAAAATAATTTTGCCACAACCATTTGCTTGGCTTTTATTTTAAATGACAATGCTGAAGAAGCGCCCGTAAGTACATTCTTCATACCTGTAAATCCTTTTGTCATTTCTGTATAATTATTTGTAGCGTCCACCTCTTTTTCTTCGTCAGATGTGTTCATGGTACACATAATGGTTTCGTTTTTATCGTACCTAAAATAAGTGTACAACCCATCTTTAGGTAAATACTGCATCATTTTTCCAGTTTTAATAGCTGTTGAGTTTTTTCTAAAATTTGCCAATGTTTTTATCAAATTAAAAACCTCATTTTCTTTTTCCGTTCTTCCTTCTGCCGTAAATTTATTTTTCGCATCTGTCTTCCATCCACCCATAAAATCAGATCGTACCAATCCATCAGGATTGCTAAAACCCGTCATTAAATTTTCATCCCCATAATATAATTGTGGAATACCTCTAAATGTAAGTAACCAACTCAATGCCATTTTATACTTTTCTACATCTTCGTTTACTACAGAAAAAAAGCGAGCCAAATCATGATTGCCTAAAAAGATAACTTGCCCCATTGGATTCTTATATAAAAAATCTTGCGAGGCAGTTGTATATAATTTTGTAACACCATCTGTCCAGCCAAATTTTTCGTTCAGAGCTGGCGTAATACCATAAAACAGTGTTTGAAAATCGGTAGTATTTGGTAGGTTACTTTTAAAAATTCCATTTACATTATTCTCACAAAAATAACTTTGGTTAGGTACGCCATGCACCCAAGTTTCACCAAACATTGTAATGGCAGGATACTCATCCATCAAAGCTTTGTTACATTTATTCATAAATGGTAAATCGTTGTATAAATAGGTATCAATTCTCCAACCATCCACACCAAATTCTTCTACACTCCATATTGAACTTTGTATAAGATAATTTGCTACATAAGCATTGCCATGGTTTAAGTCTGGCATTTCTTTGGTAAACCATCCATCTATCACTTTTTTTGTATCAGATGGTGCTGCATGTATATCAAACAAAGGCTGGTCTTTATATGTTGTTTGTGTAAACGAAGGCCATTGGTGCACCCAATCTTTCATGGGCATATCTTGTATGGTAAAATGTTGTAAGCCCACATGATTGTACACAGCATCTTGTATCAATTTCATGCCACGCTTGTGTAATTCATCACTTAATTTTTTATACGTTTTAGCACCGCCAATTCTTTCATCTACTTTATAATGATTGGTAATGGCATAACCATGTTCGGTTCTGTTTGGCATATCGTTTAGCAAAACAGGCGTCATCCACAATGTGGTTACACCCAATTCCTTTAAATAATCCAAATGGTTTATTACGCCTTGCAAATCGCCGCCATGGCGGTAGTACATAGAATCTCTGTTAAACAATTGATCTCTTAACCCCGCAATTTTATCGTTGTTTTCATCGCCATTGCTAAAGCGATCTGGAATAAGAAGATAAACCAAATCATCGGAGTGTACGCCTTGCGCAAAAGCTTTACCAAGGCCTTTTCTTCTTTGAGCTATTGGCCAATTAATCGTTTCTTTTTCGCTGCCATTGGTTAATACAATAGGAACTTCCCCTGCTTTTGCAGTAGCTGCTATGGTTACATCTAAGGCTAAATATTTTTCATTCTCAAGTTTGTTTACTTTATTTAAAACCACTCCAGGGTAATTTATTTTTACATCCGTAGCTTTATAATTTTTATTTTGATTATACACTAATATTTGTACTTTATTCCATTTCATACCCACCCACCAATTGGTTGGGGAAAGGGTGGTTTGTTGAGCAAAGGAGTGTATGGCAATAAAAAGTATAGCTATTGCTGAAATTAAATTTTTCATATACATAATATAAGCTAACAAAATAGTGCGATTTTGTGAAAGTAAAAAAAATAGTTACTTAAATGCAAAAGACCTCAATATTTCTTTCGAGGTCTTTGTTGCCCTACACTTACATTTTTATACCATTTTACACCTGGTTTTACTAGACTTGCAAATCTTTTAACAGCATGAAGATTCATTAAGTCTTTTCTGTTTATTATTTGTAAAAGTCTACAATTTTAAACCGTAAGATTTTTAATAAATGTTGGCGATGGTTTAGTTATAAAAAAGCAAGTTATTGTAAAATAAAAAACAGCATTACTTTATGATTATTTAAAAAACGGCATCCTGATATGATGTTGTTTTAATTTATTGAAAAATATTTTTACTCATTGGAATTAAAGAGCCCAAGTAATAGGCGGTTTCTGGTTAGTTTAAATTATTTATCATTTAGTTGAATAATTAGGCCAACTCATTTAATTGTTTGTTTACAACCAAGCTCCTGGTTAAAATCTTGCTAACTTTAGCCAGCGTATATGATCCAGCTAATTCACCATAAAGAACAAACCAGCTATTGGTTAAGAGTCTTTGCATTGTATGCACTAGCAGAAGCTTGTATTCAATTATTGCTTTTTGTAATCGTTAATAATTTTAGGTCAAAACCCATAAGCCTTATAGAATTTCACTTGCTGATGTGGATTTTTCAATGCCTACTCATATGGCCTATCTGGGCAGTGGCATGGTCTGTACGTAATAAGAAAATTATTGTTCAAATACTTGTAAACCTTGGGTTTTATATTATGTATAGCTACGTTTGGTTTGGGCCTGTGCAAGAAATGATAGGTTTCCTCTATGATAATTTGCAGCAAGTTACCAGAACAGAAAGCAATCGTTTAAAAGCTACTTTGGACAATGGCACGCAGGATACATATCTCAATTATCAATTACTAAAGCATGCATTTCGCTTATCGTGGTTTTATTTGGCAGCCTACTTTTTTAATTATAAACAAGAAGAAAAAAAACGCATAGAACTTGCTACGGCCAATCGGGAACTCCAGCTTAAAATGTTGAAATGGCACTTAAACCCTTCCTTTTATTTCAAAACAATCGGTCATTTGCAACAAGTGGCAAAGGACAAACCGCAAAATGCCGTAGCGCCCATTTTGCAACTGGCAAAAGTGATGGAGTATGTTATTTATGAAGCCAAAGAAAAAGCGATTGATGTAAAAAAGGAAATTCAGTTTTTGAACAATAATTTTCTTATTACGTACAGACCATGCCACTGCCCAGATAGGCCATATGAGTAGGCATTGAAAAATCCACATCAGCAAGTGAAA
>JAYSWO010000334.1:0-3815 GCA_043717975.1 Ferruginibacter sp.
CAGACATCATTATTCTAACAAACCGCCGTATGCCGAACGGCACGTACGGTGGTGTGAGAGGACAGTAAGGGAAATAATCCCTTACTTCCTACTCGATTAGCTTTTATTTTCTAGTTTTATCTTACTAATTTTAATTCATCTACCAGGTTTTTTGCACCGCCAAGTTTGTCCACGCACCACAATACATAGCGTACATCCACACATATTGTACGGTTTAAGTCTTTGTCAAAAGCAATTTTGTGGCTTAATGCTTCATAATTACCATCAAATGCCAAACCAATTAAATTACCATTGCCATCAATAACTGGTGAGCCAGAGTTGCCACCGGTAATATCATTTGTTGTAATAAAAGCTACTACCAAATCATTTCTACTTTTATCTATGTATTGCCCAAAATCTCTTTTCTTTAATAGATCCACTTGTTTTGTTGGCAAATCAAATTCATAATCGCCAGCTACATATTTTTCTAACAAACCTTTACTAGTTGTTACAAAATCATATTTCACGGCATCTCTTGGTGCATAGCTTTTTACATTACCAAAACTTACACGCATACTAAAATTTGCATCGGGATACATTTTTGCGGCTGCTACAGGATCTTTCTCCATAATACCTTTTAGATAAGCACGACCAAGCTCATTGTTTTTTGTAACAAAGGTTGTGTAAGATGGTGCATATTTTATGTTGTAATTTTTTGCAAACGACGATGCATAATCAAACGCAGGGTCGGCTTGCAGTGCAAGAGCCTCAGGGTTTGCTATAAATGCTGCCCACTTAGCATCGTCCAATATCATCGTTTTATCAAACAAATCCTTTGCCCATTTTTTATACGTTGCTTCATCTTTTAAATCACCATAAGCTGCTTTTATTTTTTCGTAAAAGCCAATTGGGTGTTGGTTCTTATCTACATCATTGTAAAACATCATTGCGGTAGCGGCTACAATCTTTTCATCACTTGCTCTATCTGCTGCTTCCAAATAACCTTTGCGCCCTGCTTCAGCTCCTGCTATGGCTTTTTTTAAATCTTCTGCTGTTGTACCTTTTTTTGTAAGAGCGCCTTCTATAGCTTGCAATTGCGCTGCAAAAGCGGCAATTGGCGAGCCATATATACCTTCATTTAAATATTGACGCTGCTTTGAGTATGGTGTCCATGCGGCATAATTTGCAGCATAATCGCTCATTATATTTTGATACTCTGGTTTGCCGGCAGCCCAGCTAGAAAACTTATTTTCGTATGCTTGCTTTTGATCAAATGTTTTAAATTTTACCAATTGCTTTGTTTCGCCTTCAAAAAATTTCCAATAGTTAGCCACACCAGCATAGTTACTCGCAAGCTTTAATTTTACTGCTGGGTCTTTTATCATTTGCTCATGCATGTTTTTCAAACGCATATCTCTCAACCCTACTAGCGATGGATTTTCAATTTCATTTTTTAATTTTATGCCATAGCTTGTTTCGTATCTGTTGGTACCACCAGGGTAACCATAAATCATCGCATAATCGCCATCTTTTATACCTTTAATGCTTACTGGTAAAAAATGTTTTGGCTTAAGCGGAACATTATCATTGCTAAAATCTGCAGGCTTACCATCTTTACTACCATACACTCTAAAAATAGAAAAATCACCAGTGTGACGTGGCCACTCCCAGTTATCGGTATCGCCACCAAACTTACCTACACTCTCCGGAGGTGCGCCTACCAAACGTACATCTCTGTATGTTTTGTACACATACATGAGGTATTGGTTTCCTTTAAACATGCTATACACTCTTCCGGCAAGCGCATTGTCTTTATCAAATACTTTGTCGGTAATGGCTTTGTACACTTCAGGCATTTTTTTTGTACGATCGGCCCAGTTCAATCCTTTTACGGCATCTTCTACTTCTTTGGTTACATCTACAATTTTATCTAAAAACTGCACGGTTAATTTGCTTTGTATTTCTTGACCCATGTTGTAGGCATAAAAACCATCACGCAAATAATTATGCTCTACCGAACTTGCCGTAGCTATTGCATCATACCCACAATGGTGGTTTGTAAATATTAAACCTTTGTCGCTCACAATTTCGCCTGTGCAACCGCCACCAAAAATAAGTATCGCATCTTTTAACGATGATTTGTTTACAGAATACAACTGCTCTTTGGTAAGTTTAAGACCACGCTTTACCATATCATTGTACACTTGTTGCCCAAGCAACATAGGGAGCCACATACCTTCATCGGCTTGTGCTTTAAAAATGCTCGTAACGAGTACCAGCGAAACAATAAATTTTTTCATGATGTTGTTTAATTTTTAGGATACGAATGTAGGAATTTTTGATTGGAATTAAAGCATGAACAGCGGCTTTAAAAATTGTAGCAAAAGCTGGTAGCTTTTATAATAGACTTTTAAGCTAAAAATTAGTTTCAAGGAGGTGAAACATCTATTAAAGTAGTAGTAAATTCAAAAGCAGCTCAGAAACTTAGGCATTGAAAATTACAAAGGTTCGCTGCTAATGTTAACTCAATAAAATTTAAAAAATGCCTCGCCAAACTATAGGCAAGGCATTTAATTTAAACCCCCGAAATACAAATGCTTTAATGCTTTTTATTCATCCATTTTTGATATACTATTATTGTTTTAATATCCTTAGCACTTCTTTATTTTCTAAAACAACGATGTACATACCATTTGTATATTTACTAAGATCTATCGATTGGCTTTCCGCTTTTATTTTTATGGTTTCTAACCTTCGCCCGTTTACATCAAATAAATTTGCCATGGTACCTATTAGTTTTCTATCGCCAATGGTAATGGTAATTATATTTTGTGTTGGGTTTGGATATACAATCGACTTAGGTATTTCCTTCACATTATAGTTTAACCGTACAATATTGCTGTAGGTAAACTTACCATCAATATCTATTTGTTTTACTTTATAGAAAAATACATGGCTGTTTAATTTATCTATACTAACATCTTTGTATGTATATACATTTGTGTTGCCTCCCTTTGCAGGTAGTGTAGCAATACTTGTAAATGTATTTCCATTAAATGAACGCTCTAGTGTAAATTCTTTTGTATTTAATTCGCTTGTGGTACCCCACTCTAGCAAATTATCTTTCCCTTGGTTTGTACCTCTAAAGTATAACCAACTTACGGGTACTACACCACCACTAATGGTTGTACATTTTATTTCGCCTGGTCTTAGCGCTTCCATATTGCCCACACTATCTGTAGCCAATACAAAGAAACAATAAGACGAATCTTGAGCAAGCCTAATGGTAGTATCTCTTCTTGTAATACCCGATTTTAATATATAAAAACTTACCCCATTTGTACTTACATACAAAGTATACGATTTTACGCCACAACCCCCAGTGTCATCTGTGCCTGCCCAACTTAATTGTACAGGGTTGGGTGAGTTGGATGGCAACGCATTCATGTGGCTTGTAGGGGCAAATGCATCAACGGTATTGGTATGATAATTTGTGGGTATCGTATCATTACCATCAAATACAATTTTTGCTTCGGCATGTATGGTATCTAAAGTAATATCTGTTTGCTTTGGTTTTATGGTAAAGTTCACAAATGCATGCCCGTTGTTTGGCTGTAAACTATCTTGCAATAATAAAAACCCTTTTAGTGGATTTGCAGTTGGCAATAATGTTACGGGGTCTATACTTTGAAACTCCCAGAAAGCCTTGTTGTTTACCACATCCAATCCCGCGGTTACATCTACAAACAAACCAAGTGAATCTCGTACATCTAATCTTTTAGAATACGCAAATGTATTGGGCGGCACACTAAACACTTGGTTATTGAAACCAAAAC
>JAYSWO010000335.1:0-9520 GCA_043717975.1 Ferruginibacter sp.
CACTTGCATTATGGTTATAAGGCGCAGCAGCACCACTTTGATAAAATCCAATAACAACTTCGTTATTTGCTTCAAATGACATGTAATCGCTTGCTGATATAACATCACGTTGTGCTATTAAATTTGAGTAAAACCCAACATAACTCATTAATTGGTTGTTGAAAATATTTGAAGCAGCATCATTTGTAGTATTTACATTGTTAACATCTCTCTCACAAAATACTATTTTGTTTGTAGAGGTACTAGGCCTTCCTATTCCATCTATATTGAGAAGTAACCTAATATCCATTTTTGGCACTGTAGCATTTACTACAGCATTTACATAGGCCTGACTTCCAATTAATCCATTTTCTTCCCCGCTAAAATGTATGATTCTAACAGAGTACTCTGTAGGTATGGTTCTTATAAGTCTTGCAAATTCTAACATAGTAGCTGTACCACTTCCATTATCATTTGTACCTGTACCACCTATTGAATCAAAATGACCACAAATAATTACATAAGTATTAGGATACAGTGTACCAGTTTTTGTAATGATTAAGTTTTTATTTGTAAATGCCCCATTGGTAAAAGAATGCTCTGTCATTTGTGCCGGAGTATACCCAAAAGCCGTATATTTTGCCTTTATATAATTCAATGTATTTGTAAGTGCTGCTACCCCTCTCGTTTTTACCCCTAATCCTTCAAAGTCCGTTAAAATTTGTGTAACGTTGGTTTGAGAAACCATATTTGCAACAGTTGCATAATTCGGATTTGCTTGTGAAAAAGCTTGGTTATAACCTAACATTAAAAATAATAGAATTTTTTTCGTCATGTGCATTATTTATATTTTTATAGTACTGATATTTTGTAAACGAACTTATTTACTTTTTATTTTATAAATGTTGCTTTCTTTGTGTATTACATGCATGTATGCACACATTTTTACAAAACGATATTTATCCTTATTACATGTTGAAAATAAACTTTTTAAAAAAATTTTTCATCAAAAAAACCTTACAAAAAGCTTATAACCTTATTTAAATTATAAAAAAGTTCTTTTACGATAAAATGTACGATTGTTATACTATTTTTACACTGTGAAGTTTCTTACACTATTATTCAACCTATACCTCTTGGTATTGCCATGCCTACCCTGCATGGATGTAGATGATTGTGCCAATGAAGACAAAACAGGTATTGCCATACACACGCAAGACAATACTCAAAACAAAGAAAACCATGAAGACAACTGCACCCCTTTTTGTCATTGTGCCTGCTGTGTGGCCACCTCATTTATTTTTCAAGCAAACAATATAGAAAGAATTACTACCGTCTATTTTACACCTACAAAATTTTCTATGCTAGATATCAACTTTACTTCAAACGATATCAATGCTATTTGGCAACCTCCAAAGTTTGCGGTTTAAATCCTTTTCTTTAAAAACTTATTTTTAAAAAAGATAAATGGTTTTGCACATATTTTTATTTTAAAAAATATTATGCAAGGCTTGCCATTTATTTACAGCAATTGATTTTTACAATCAATTAAAAAAATGATACCATGATACAAAAAATAATCATTGCTATTTTTTTAATAGCAATACCCACTATAAAATCAATTGCTCAAACGGCTACAGCCCATAAGGATACTACTATTACCATAAAAGTAAAAGGCCTTACTTGCTCCAACGATTTAAAAACGATAGCAAAAAATATAAAAGATTTAAAGGGCGTAAGTGAATGCAAGGCAGGTAAACTAGGCCCAACATCTACTTATAAAATTACCTACAACACGACTGTAGTAAATAGGCAAGATGTAGTAGCCGTTGTAGAAAACACACCTGGCTGTGGCGATGGGGATGAAAAACCTTATAAAGTAAAAAAATAATCATGCGCAAGTTTATAATCTTAATAGGTTTACACTTGCCATTTTTTACGTTTGCACAAACTACTGCCGGAAAAGTGTTAGATAAAACCAATGCGCCATTAGCAGGTGCTACTGTAGTATGGGCAAATGAAAAAGATGCTGTGCTTACCAAAGATGATGGCAGTTTTACGCTTACTAAAACGCCCAACAATACTACGATCATTACAAGTTTTAGTGGCTATAAAACGGACACGATCGTTGTACAAAACGACAGTAATATTGTAATTATTTTACAAGAAAAAAACACACTTGCTGCTGTGGAAGTTGTTTCTGAAAGAGATGGCATTGTACTCTCTAACAGAAATAATATTAAAACAGAAATAGTTACGTCGCTAGAGTTGAAGAAGGCAGCTTGCTGTGACTTAGCAGGTTGTTTTGAAACACAAGGCACGGTGCAAGCCCAAACTACCAACATTATTACCAATGCAAAAGAGCTGCGCATTTTGGGTTTGTCAGGCGTGTATAACCAAGTGCTGATAGATGGGTTTCCCATGATACAAGGTTTATCATTTACTTATGGTATAAGCGGCATACCCGGCAGCTTGGTGGACAATATTTTTATTTCGAAAGGGGCTAATAGTGTGCTGCAAGGTTTTGAAAGCATCAGCGGACAAATAAATGTAGAAACAAAAAAGCCTGATGCCAAAGAAAAATTATTTGTGAATGTTTATATGAATAGTTTTTTAGAAAAACATTTTAATACCAATGCAAATGTAAAAGTAGGCAAATGGCAAAGCATGCTCGCTTTTCATACTGTGCAGCCAGCCAATAAAATAGATAAAGACAACGATACCTTTTTAGACCTACCCTTGCTTACAAGGTATATGGTAATGAATAAATGGAAGTATGGCAGCGAAAGAGCATGGGGATGGAGCAGCGAAATAGCTGCAAGATTTTTAACTGAAAATCGCACAGGTGGGCAAGTAACTTTTGATGCAAAAAAAGACAAAGGAAGCAACCTTATTTATGGCAATACGGTGGCATTAAACCAAGGCGATTTTTGGGCAAAAACAAATTATAGGTTTAATGACGTGCATCGTTTGACGCTGTATGTATCGGGCTTTGCACAAACCCAAGATGCTTTTTTTGGCTCGCTTTCTTACAAAGCAAAACAAAGCAATGCATTTGTAAACCTACAGCATGAGTTTAACATTACAGAAAACAACACATTAAAATCAGGTATTAGTGTAAAGCATTTGCAGCTTAACGAAAATATTGTTTTCACCGATAACTTTATCAATAGAAATTATGCGGGCAATTATAATCGCAATGAAAATATTGTAGGCTTATTTGCAGAGAATGTATTGTCGCTTTTTAAAAGTAAACTTGTTTGGATAGCAGGTGTAAGACTAGATAACCACAATGAATTTGGTTGGCAGTTTACACCACGTACACTATTAAAATACGACCCTACACCCAAGCTTACCATTCGTGCAAACATTGGCACTGGTTGGCGCACTGTAAATTTGTTTAGCGAAAACATTGGCTTGCTTGCCAGTTCAAGAAATATTATTTTTGTAGAAAAATTACAACCAGAAAAAGCGCTCAACACAGGAATAAATATTACACAAAAATTTGAGGGTAAAAATGTATCAGGTTATATCAGTACCGATTTTTATCATACCAATTTTAGCAATCAAATTTTCCCTGACTATGATACTGATCCTACAAAAGCCATTATAAAAAACTACACTGGCACAAGTATTAGCAATGGTTTTCAAACAGATGTTTTTTTGAAAATATACAAACGATATGAAGTAAAATTAGGATACAATTTTTTAGATGTATATAGAGTAAACAATGCTATAAAAGAGTTGTTACCATTTAATGCAAAGCACAAATTTTTAACTACACTCAGTTACAAGCCAGAAACTAAAAAGTTTCATATAGATGCAAACATACATTGGTATGGCATACAAAGATTACCCAATACAAAACAAAACCCTGCATTGTATGTAAGACCAGATTATTCTGAACCATACACAACTGCAAACCTTCAGTTCACATACATCTTCAAGAAAGTAGAGTTATACACAGGTGCAGAAAACATGTTCAACGTTAGGCAAAACCAACCAATAAACAGTTGGCAAAATCCTTTTAGTAATTACTTTGACATTTCATCTGTATGGGGGCCTACAAGAGGCAGAGAATTGTACATTGGTATGCGATGGAAATTGGAGAAGAAATAAAATAACTTAATCACAACAAAAAATGAACTACAACTTTTAAAAAATATATTTACCCATCTATTTATTATTATACCTCTTATTAGCATTTGTAATACCTACGTACAAAACTTACAAAGCCACAGGTATTAATCCAATTACATTTGGCAAGGCAGACAATGCACATGATTATATTGGTTTTGTAATGAAAATATTAATAGGCTTGCTTTTTATAACGGTTACATTATTTTCCTTTGGGCGCAATTTTTACCAATACAGCTCGCCCATTTTATTTTTAGAAAACAATAATTTAAAAATGGTAGGCTTGGTGCTTATTCATGTTTCACTTTTTTGGATAGCCATAGCACAATACCAAATGAGCAATAGTTGGCGTGTTGGTAAAGATGAGAAAAATAAAACCAATTTGGTTACAAAAGGTATTTTCTCTATAAGCAGAAACCCTATTTTTTTAGGCATGATAATAAGTGTGTTTGGTATATTTTTAATAATACCAAATGCGCTTAGCTTTTTTACTGCAATAGCTACTTACTTTATTATACATATACAAATAAGATTGGAAGAAGCGTTTTTGCTAGGGCAACACAAGGAAAAAT
The DNA here is from genome assembly GCA_043717975.1 of Ferruginibacter sp. GTDB lineage: Bacteria > Bacteroidota > Bacteroidia > Chitinophagales > Chitinophagaceae > Ferruginibacter. Next base: position 4,689 of record JAYSWO010000335.1, read on the forward strand.
ATTTTGCATACAGAAAAAAAACGAGAAGATTAATTTAAATAAATAAGCAACCAACAGGCTGTTTAACCGTACCGCATCTTACTCCTATCATTTCTCTTACATATTCAGTGGAAATAAATCCACAAATACATCTTTACTGAGAGTAAATTCCTTTTCTTGCAGCAAGCAATCTTCCAACGCTTCTATCATTTTTTCTTTTTCCATATCCTGACCTATAAACACCAATTCATTCATTCTATCTCCCCACTGTATACTCCATTTGCTTTCTATATATGCTTTGTTATCAGCAAAAGATTGGTAAGTAATTCGCTCCCCATAAGGCATACTAGCCCACCACACACCTGCTTTTTCTAACCGAGATGAACCACCAGCTTGGCTAAAATTTATGGCATCATCAGGCCTTGATGCCAGCCAAAATAATCCCTTTGCTCTTATTACACCGCTTGGGTATTCTTCATTAATATATTTCCAAAGTCTTTCGGGGTGAAAAGGTTTTTGATTGCGAAATACAAAAGAGCTTATGCCATACGCTTCTGTTTCGGGGGTATGCTCACCGCCCTCCAATTCTTTTTGCCAACCTGCGGAGTTTTGTGCTTCTTCAAAATCAAACAGGTTCGTATTCAAAATTTCTTTAGGAGATACTTTACTAAAATGCGATTGTATAATTTTTGCAGCAAGATTTAGCTTTTGTATGGCCGCTTCTAAAAGGCCTACCGTTTTCTTATCTACCAAATCTGTTTTGTTTAAAATAATAACGTTTGCAAATTCTACTTGGTCGGTAAGCAAGTTTACAATTGTTCTCACATCGCCTTCCATATCGGTTAGCTTTCTGTCTACCAACAATTCATTGGTACCAAAATCTTTAAAGAAATTGAAACAGTCTACCACCGTTACCATGGTATCTATATAACTAAATTTAGAAAGGTCAATGCCTTTTTCATCATCTACAAAACTAAACGTTTGTGCTACAGGCACAGGTTCACTTATACCAGTGCTCTCAATTAATAAATAATCAAACCTTCCTTCGTTGGCAAGTTTTTCTACTTCTATCATTAAATCTTCCCTTAATGTACAGCAGATACAACCATTGCTCATTTCTACCAGTTTCTCTTCTGTTCTTAATAAAACATTTTGCTCATTCACCAATCTTGCATCCACATTTACCTCGCTCATATCATTTACAATTACGGCTACTTTTAATCCTTCTTTATTGTGTAAAATATGGTTGAGCAAAGTTGTTTTTCCTGCTCCTAAAAAACCACTTATTACAGTTACGGGTAATTTTTTGTTTGTTGTCATTGTATAAATTATTAAGTTTTATTTTTAAAAAAGTATAATACTCTTATTTCCCACACTACTTGTCATCAACAAATTCATCTTTTGAATGGGATATAAATGTTGAGTAATCTTTTTGTTTGCTTTGTAATGGCCAGTGTTTGTTTCTTTTTGGTGATTACAACTACAGTTTAGAAACACACTGCAATACATAAACATTATTGCATAAGATATTTTTTTCATTCTATAAATTTTAATGATGGAATACTTTGATTAAACCACTCTACTATTTTATTCTTATATGCTTCACCATACAATTGTGTAAATTCAACTGTGTGTTTATTATCGTTATCATTCAACTCTTCAATTCTTTTATGCACAAAAATTTGTGTAAGTGGTATGCCACATTTTACTTCTATGCAATGCTTCCATTCTTCGTAGGTTTGTAGTAACATGATATTTAATTTTTGAAATATTTTAAATGCTTTTGTTTTGTTATCAGCAGTATATTTTTTCTTTTATGTTTGTACTTTTTTAAGTTTAAAATTGCCTTATTATAAATCAAAGAGTCTACCATAGTTGTTTTATTTACATTTGCTATAGCATAAGTAAAGTGTCCTTTTTCTTCTGCATAAAAACGGGTATTACAAAAACATATCTTGAACACTATATTAAACACATTGCATTTGCAACAACGTTGCAATTATTATTTTACTAGAAAAAATCAGCTTCTCTGCAATAATGCTTTGAAGCTGAATCTTGGATTTGTAGATGTGATTAGTAACAAACCATCCACATAACTGAAACCACCATGAAACCCTAAACCCTATCTTTATAATTATTTGTTTTTAAAAAATCAGCTTTTCCACAAAAGGTATTGAAGCTAATTTTTGTTACAAAGATGAAATTATTGGAAAAACATCAGCGCCAACTCAAAGAAAATAAATACATTTTTTATTTACAATTCATACACAACCCTTCTACTATTAGACTATATTTATTTACTTGGTATTGTGCAAGATTATTATGTACTAAGTCAAATGGCATCATTATTATTTCAGTAAGCTTGCAGCACGTGCATACAAAATAACTATGTTTACCATCTAGCTTTCCTTCTACCTTTGCTTCTACTAAAATATACTTTGCATCTCTATCATTGTTTGGCACTATCAATACGATTCCTTTTTTTAAATAACATTGTAATGTTCTATATACAGAAATCCTATCTAATAGCATTGTAGATTGTTTTATAATACTAGAAACAGATTGAGCTCTTTTATTAGCTTTAAGCATCTTAAATACCTCCACCCTATTTTGGGTTATCGGTATGCTATTGTTTTTTAGCAGTTCAACAACTTCTTGTTCATAAATATGATTCATGCTTTACAATAATTTAGAAATATAGGGGAGATAAATTTTGTCATCATCTCCCCTTATTCATTTATTGAATTCTCACATTAAAGCCATTAAATGCTTCTTCTGTATCTATATCTGTTTCACCAACCGTTATTGCATCGTTAGCGCCTTTTATACCAGGCTTATGTTTTAGTACAATGCGTATCTTTCCTGTAGATGCAGCAGTGGTGGTCCATGTACTTTCTAAACCCAATGGATTATTGTTTGAATCCTTATCAAGATTGCTTACAACTAAATTTGTACCGGCCGCAGGTATAAAATAAAATTGATGATCTTTGTCTTCTTCTCTTACTTCGTTAGATGTACTATCAGCAGGGCTTTTGGTTTTGTCTAAAAGAAAAATCTCTGCGTTGTAAACTTTATTTGCTGCAAGAACTATTTCTTGTGCTACAAAAGGATTGGCACCAGGCCCATCTAAATCTTCTGATTGGTATTTAAGCACCGCACCACCACCCACAGGAGTTAGTTGTACAATTATTGTAGTAATTACTTCTTCCTCATTTGGTTCAGGCACTACTACGTCATCTTTTTTGCAAGAAGTAAATACTGCAGCAGCAATTACAATCCCAAATGTTATTTTCAAAATTTGCTTTTTCATTTTAATTGTTTTTTTTTAAATGTATGTTTGTTTATAAAATAATTTTTAATCGCATACTTATATTGCGCCCCATTTCATCAGTAAAATAACGCAAGCCATTTAGGTAATCTCTGTATGCTATATTAAATATGTTTCTTGCGCCCACACTTATTGTAATGGGTGTTTTATAAAGGGTATACGTTGTTGACATATTTACATGTATTAAGTTGTATCCTTTGGGCGCATCTTTATAATCTTGCTTTCCAAGTTTATCACTTGGTACATTTTTTTGTTGTAGCACATTTGCCATTTCCATAGAGAAATAAGATTTTGTAAGTTTTTTGTCATCCTTAAAATTGTATATAAGTTCATTGTTAAATTTATTAGCAGGCATTAATATTAGCCAATCGTTGGTTGTTTTATTACGAGCATGTAAGTAAGAAAACTTTGAGCTAAGCTCTAGTGACTTTGTTATTTTTACATTGCTCGATAAATCTATTCCGCTAAGTACAGCATCTACTTGTTTATATTTTAATAGAGGAAATGCACCTGCAATGGTAAGTACAGGGCTATCAGGAAACGGCTGTTGGTAAATAAAATTATTAATACTATTTACATACAATAGCGCATCTATAAAAAATGTTTTTTGTTTATTTTGAAAACTAGCCCCTGCAGTAAAATGCAATGCCTGCTCGGGTTTCAAATTAATATCTCCTTTTTCGTAAGTGGCTGTACCATGGTGTATGCCATCGCTTAAAAGTTCATTTACATAGGGCGCTCTGCTAGCAAGGCTTACATTTACATTTGCTTTCCAGTTATCATTTATTTTATAGGCTGCATTTATAGATGATGCCAGTGTAGAAAAATTAAAGCCATAAATAGTGGTATCATTATTAGATTTTAGTCGAATGGTATTTATCGATTTATTATCGTAGCGAATACCTGCTTGTACATCCCAATCATGTTTGCTCCATTTTTCTATATAATATCCACCAATACTGTATGATGTATAATTGGGGATTAAATATCTTCCAAGATTATCATTGTTTTGCTGCATGAGTGCTATACCAGCAATACCAGTAAAGTTATTTTTTTTAGGATGTTCCCAACTTATATCTTGCGTATACGTTTGTATATTTAAATTTAACTGTGGTTTTTTATTGGTGCTACTTATCACAATATCAAATTCTTTTCGCTTGTTAAATTGCCCAGCTATTAACAAAGAAAATTTATGTTCTTTTAAATAAAAAGTAGTTTTAGATTTAATAAGGTCGTGTACCACATCTTGCCTCGGTCTAACAATAGTATAAGTATTTTCTCCTAAATATCTATCAATTGGCTTTTGTTCTGCTATGGCATTTTTTAAATCAGTAAGATTACCAATATGTGATCCTCTGAAAATACCTATTTCGGTTTCAAAATGACTATAAAATAATTCTGTATTAAACGTTGATTTTTTCCACCCCACTGTTGCAGAAAAATTTTTCTCTTCACTAGCAGTATTGTTTAATCTATAATTTGCCGTTGTAGCATTTGCTCCTCTTTTATAGGTGCCTTGTATTCT
>JAYSWO010000336.1:0-3806 GCA_043717975.1 Ferruginibacter sp.
CGCTTTTTTTATTGATGATGGTATTTACAAAATAAATAGCAAAAGCCAATATCGGAAGAGGACAAAGTGAAACAATGGTGAGTTTTACATCGCTACGTAGCATAAAAAACAAACTCAACCCTATGATGGCTGCCAAATTTATAAAGTACATAATGGCGGGGCCTGTGTACATGCGTACACGACTTACATCTTCTGAAATACGATTCATTAAATCGCCTGTACTGTGGGTTTTGTAAAAGCTTGTATCAAGTTTTTGGTAGTGAGCAAATATTTCATTTTTTTGATCAAACTCAATATGGCGGCTCATTACAATAATGGTTTGCCGCATCAAAAACATAAAAAAACCACTGATAATGGCTATCACAAAAAGGATTAAACCTGTAAAAAGTATTTTGCTTTTAAACGGTTTATCGTTGAACCATTCAATGATGTGAACCACTATTACATCATAATTGCGCAAGCTTACTGCATCAGCCTTTACATCACTACCTTTTAGTACAGTTACCACTGCATTTACTACATATCCCGTAAGTTGTGGTGCTAGTATTCTAAAATAATTGGTGAGAATTACAAATAATATTCCAAGAAGAAACGAGTACTTATATCTTTTAAAATATTTATTAAGCGTAGATAATTGAGTCATTACATGCAAAAATAACGAAAGGTGGCTGATAAAATATCACGAGTATATTGCAAATTCTTGTAGGAGGTAAAACTTCAATAATAGACTTTTAAACTAGCAATTACTATCAAAGTGCTGTTCCCTTTTCATTTAAGAAATGACAATTTTAATACACCCAATATCGTTCATACCTTATTCCAATATCAATTTCTTTGTCATGTCTTCTACTTTCAAAAAGAATACGCCTCTTGGCAAAATGCTAACATTTATCGGTATTGTATTCAGCCCCTTAATGGTCTGAATATTTTTTTTATAAATCGTTTGTCCCAAAAGATTTATTATTTCAATAGTAGATGAATGTGCTTGAACTGAATTAATATGTACAAACAAATTGGCTTTAGCTGGGTTAGGCATTACATCTAACGTATTTATATTTTTTTGTTTGTTAGAGAGTTTAAGAATATTGCTAAGGGCAAAACTTCCATCCATATTTACCATTTTTAACCTATAAAAATTAATAGAACTTGCGATAATACTATTTGTAAAATCATATGTTTTATTATTAGAAGAACTATTTGAAATTGGGACTATTCCGATTGTTTTAAAATCAAAACCGTTCTCACTTATTTGTACTTCATAATTTTTCATATTTATTTCGTCTGCAACCTGCCATACTAACATATCGGTCGTTTCATTATTTCTATTCCCATTAAAGCTTAGTAATTTAACCGGTAAGCTACCCCCATTCGTAAAATTTAGATTTACCGTATCTTTAAAAACACCACAACTATTGGTTACTATCAATTCAAATACATAATTTCCTGTAGTAAGTCCTGTAACATTTGTATTTTGACTATTAGGGTTTATTATGGTGCCTCCTACCCCACTTATCTTATTCCATTGTACATTAAAGGTGGGAGTAATGGCGTTTGATGTAAGTATGTAATTACCATTAGGAGCTAAAGTTCCAAAAAAATCAGGTTGTGCATGTTGCGAAATGGAAGGAGGAATACCAGAATATACGATGAGTACTGTATCTGGTAATAAGTTACAATAATTGCCAGTATTTCCATCAGTAACATTCCAACTAAAATAATTACTAGTTAAATCACCAAAGCCAGACACGAGTGTATTTCTATTAGCAGAATCAGCAATTACTGGTGTATTAACTGAATTTGTTGATAGGGAAGGTAAAAATTTCCAATAGCCTGCGGAGCCCCCACTTGCAGAAGGTGAAGAGCCAGCAAGTTTGGTAGTTGAACTATTGCAAAGTAATAATTGATCTGTACCTGCATTAGATATATAGCCACCCGATTTAATTTCTATTTGAAAAGTATCAGATCTTCCATCATTACAAGTGCCAAATTGGGGTGAAGGATATGCACGAATTACATAAATACCAGCTGGCGTGATAGTAGGATAGATATTAATTTGGATGGTGCTATCTGTGTTAATGTAAATGTTTTGGAGCATATTATTATTCGGTGGGCCACTTAAAACAGCGAAAGTATATTCGTATGGTGAAAGCCTTGCTGGTTTGTAAGGAATCAAAACAGTATAATTGTTTCGCATACAGAGAGAAGTATCTCTCAATACTGGTAGTATTGCTCTTTTTGAAAAATCTAAAAATTTAGTGCCTGCTACCCCATAACAACCACTAATAGTATCTATTACAATAATTGAAATATAGTACATTCCAGAAATTATATTTGTACCTACTATATTCACTGTATCTCGAGCATTGGGATTATTTATAGCCACTGAAGAACCTACAGGGCCTGTAATTGAACTTACAATTTTATAATTTGGAGGAATGGTTGCAGTAAATATTAAAGGCACTTTAAAACTTGGCAATGGAAAATCTGAAGCATTAAAACAGAATTTTTGGCTTGTATTTGACATTAAACCAGTAGCTATTGGAGCAGCAGATTTAAAAAACACCCTAATGGTATCTTTAAAAGCTGGAAAACATCCATTGGAGTTGTAAGAGATTTCATAAATGTGTAATGTATTACGTGTAACGGTATCCCATCTATTTTGAATATTATACCCCAATGAATTACCTCCAAAACCTAGGTTAATTATATTGCCAGAACCCAATAATGTTCGTGTAGTATATTCTGCAAAACTACCCCTACCACCTTTAATGCAAATATTGTTTGGATATACAGCAAAATTAGTAGTACTAATACAAGATATCGTATCGGTAATGGTTCTAAAAGCATTTTTTAATATAGCTACTTTTGGTATGGTTTCGTCAGCAAGTCCATTCATAATGGGTGCTATTGTATATGATTGACAAGCCCCAAAAGCAATATTATATTTTACATATGGATAGTAAGCTAAAGTACAGTCGTTGGCAATAGTACTTTTTATGGCAAACCTTACAGAATCTGTGGTTGGGCCATAAAAATTTGCATTAGGATATGAAATGGTATTATTATACGAAATTGAAATACTTCTTCCACTAATTCTTACAATCTCCCCAGCTCTGAGTGGTCTTCCAACAAGTTTTATTGAATCTTGGCTATTTGCACAAACCTGCTCCCATCTTTTATCAGCAAATAAGAAGAAGTCTCCAACATTAGAAATTGTATAGGTAACACTATCAAATACACGTGCCCCTGTTTGGCAGTTTACGCCTAACCGAAATACGTATGTGCCCGATGGCAACTGATGCATTTTTGCCCGTACTGCTGTTGTATTATTGTTTGGGTTTGCAAATGAAAGATTGGCTCCATTTGGAGCTGATGTTACTTCCCAAAGTAAATTTGGAGTTGTATTAAAATTGCCTGCAGAATTGCCACTCAATGTAAATAAATCAACCAATGTGGTTGTATCAAAACCAAATGAAAAACAAACACTCCTATCAAGCCCTGCATTAACCGTACAGTTTTGTGCTTTTAATTGAGTACAACTAAAAATAGCAGCTATACAAAGTAAATGTCTAAAAAATATTACAAGCTTATGAGTACAGTTCATAAAAACCAATTCTTTAAAAAAATGTATTTATTTGTTTCGGTACAATATCTATGAATAAACAATTATTATAATTGTGAGAAGTAGATATTTGGTTTGGCTTTGGTACCTGGAGTAATTATTGAGTTTTTTTGTAATGTAAAACCCAATGCAGTGTTGTATTTCGTAAAAATAGGAAAAATATTTAATTAAAAAAATAAAAACT
>JAYSWO010000337.1:0-3804 GCA_043717975.1 Ferruginibacter sp.
TTATCTTCTAATTTGTATTTGGTATCGTTTTCTACATCTAATATTTCTTTTGCAAAAACAAGCTGTGTTTTATTTTTAGCATAGCACAACATGTAATCAAACTCTACAGCCAATTGTCCACTATCGTGCCCCGAGCCTGTTTTATTTTTCCGGATAATTTGTGCTACAAAATTTTCTTCACCAAATATAGTATTGCAGAGTAATTTTAATTGAGCAATTTCATTATCATCAATAGAAATAAAAATAGCGCCAGTTTTTTTTAACAATGGTGCTGCAAGCTCTAAGCGCTTGTGCATAAAAGAAAGCCACTTGCTATGCCTGTAGGTATCGTCTATGTCAACATATTGGTCGTTGTACATAAAGTCTTCCTTCTTACCTGTGTTGTAGGGAGGGTCTATGTAAATAAGATCAATTTTTTCTTTGTGTGTTTTGGAGAGTACAGTAAGCGAATGATAATTATCGCCTTCTATTAAAACATTTTCAGTTGCGTTTTTTTTAGAACCAACTTTATATTTTTTTACTTCGGTAAGCGTGGGTGTTTTTAAAGCACATTCAGCTACACCGTGCTCTAGTAGCTTATCTTCTTCCCATACCAACCCATAAGTTTTTTGTACCGCTGTTTTTTTTAGAAGTGCAATCAATTCTTTTTTAGATAAGGCATCGTATTCTTTTTTAATCATTAAGCAGATAACTTTATTTTAGTTGTTTATTATTTTACATCAAAATCTATCACCACTTTTTCTGTAAGTGGATGGCTCTGGCAAGTGAGTATAAAACCTTGCGCAATTTCTTCTTCTTCCAATGCATAGTTAACATCCATATGTACTTTACCTTCTATCAATTTTGCCCTGCATGTACAACACACGCCGCCTTTGCATGCATAAGGAAGGTCTGCACCCTTCGCTAGCGCAGCATCTAAAATACAATCGGCCTTATACCCCAATGTAAAATCAAATGTGCGCCCATCAAGCTTTATGCTGATATTGCTTTTGTGACTATTATCTATTTCCTTTACTAATTGTTTCTTGCCAATTGCTTCTTGCTTATTGCCTGGTGAGGTAAACAATTCAAAATGAACTTTAGCTTTATCAACCCCTTCTTTTTCTAAAAATGCGCTGGAAGCAAAAATCATTTCTTCTGGCCCACAAATATATGCGCCATCAAATGTTTTAAAGTTTAATACATGTTTTAATGCTTCTAGCTTTTCAGTATTTATTCTACCATAATTAATAGTAGCATCAGTTCTTTCTCTACTTAAAATATTAATGCAAGTAAAGCGCTGCATATATTTATTTTTAAGACCTTCAATCTCTTCAAAAAAAATAATGGAGCTGCGATTTTTGTTTCCAAAAACTAAAGTGAAATTGCTATTGGGTTGTGTTTTAAGCGTATGTTTTATAATCGAAATAATGGGCGTTATCCCGCTTCCTGCAGCAATAGCGAGATAATTACCTTCTGTATCTTTTGATGTAAATCGACCAGTAGGCGGTAATACATCTAAGCTATCACCTACTTTTAAGGTATCATTAGCGTAAGAGGAAAATATTCCCCCCTCTGTTTTTTTTATAGCCACTTTCAATTCTCCTTCATGCGGAGCGTTGCATATAGAATAAGAACGACGAACCTCTTCGCCATTAATTATTTTTTTTAGTGTTATGTTTTGCCCTTCTTTAAACAAAAACAAATCACTTAGCTCTGGCGGCAGAACAAAACTTACCGTTACACAATCCGCTGTTTCTTTTAGTATCTCTTTTATTTTTAAAGAGTGAAAATGTACTGCCATTTTATTTTATTATTCCGTTTAGTAAATGTTGTACCATATTATCTTCTAACTGTTCTATTGTAAATTCATTTTTATGTTTTTGTGTTAATTCTAAACCACGCACAGCAGAAAGAATTGTGAGTACCGTTATATTTGGTAATAAGTTTTTAAATATTTTTTTATCAATTCCTTCGGTAATGATGTCAACAATATGCTTTTCATAATTTCTACGAAACATCAAAAACTCTTCTAATTTTTTCTTTGGTAATTGTTTCCATTCGTGATCAGCTACAAAAACCCTATCAAAATCTGTAGATAGCTTGCGCACATGAAAACGTATTATGGCTTCTACTTTTTGAGCAGCCGTTATATTAGCATGTATAATAATTTCCATATTGCCAATATAATCATCGGCAATAGCAAAACAAATTTCTTGGAGCAACTCTACCTTAGAGCCAATATGATTATATAAACTTGGCGCTTCTATACCCAAACTTTCTGCAAGCTCACGTACAGATGTAGCCGCAAATCCTTTTTTTCTAAAAAGACCAGCAGCATTTTTTAAAATAATATCTTTTTTTGTGCCATTTGCTAGCACTTTTATTTTGGCCATAATATGTTGACAAAACTAACGATAATTAGTATTTTAACCATTTTAAAAATTTGAATAAATTGTTTATATATTTAGGTGTAAAAATTAAAATATAGATATGCGTTACGTTGCCCCATTTTTAGTATTTCTTTTGTTTATCACCAACGCTCTTGTTGCGCAGGAATCAAAGGTTTCTGCGGTTGTAGCAAGCCCACAAATACCAAAAGTTACCGCTGGCAGCATAAAACATTATGAAAACTTCGAATCAAAATATTTTACGCCACATACTATAGATGTATGGCTGCCGGAAAGTTATGATACAAAAAATAAATATGCCGTTTTGTATATGCACGATGGTAAAAGTCTTTTTGACACAACTATTACTTGGAACAAACAGGAGTGGGGGGTAGATGAAATGATGAGCCAATTATTAAAAGAAGGCAAAATTAAAAATACAATTGTGGTGGGTATTTGGAATGGCGATAAAAAAAGACATGGGGAATATTTTCCACAAAAGCCATTTGAAAGTTTTAGTAAGACAATACAAGACTCAATCTATAAAATAAAAAGAAACGAGGGGCTGTTGTTTAATAGCAAAGTAAATTCGGATAGCTATTTAAAATTTTTGGTAAAAGAATTGAAACCTTTTATTGATAAAAATTATTCCACACTAAAGGACAGAGATAATACTTTTATTGCAGGCTCAAGTATGGGAGGATTAATTTCTTTATATGCCATGTGGGAATATCCGAATGTATTTGGTGGAGCAGCTTGTTTATCTACACATTGGCCAGGCGTTATTCCTGCAAAAAACAATCCTGTGCCAGCCGCATTCATAAAATATTTTGAAAAAAATGCACCTTCACCTAAAGGGCATAAATTGTATTTTGATTATGGCACCATTTCATTGGATTATTATTACAAACCTTATCAAACCGAAGTAGATAGCCTCTTAGCAAGCAAGGGTTTTGGCGCTGAAAATTATGTAAGTAAAGAATTTGTGGGCGATGGCCATGCAGAGGTTTATTGGAAAAAACGATTGGATTTCCCATTGATGTTCCTTTTAAAAAAGTAACTAGTTTAAATGTACATTTACAATAGATAAAACCCACTCATGAAAATTAATTTAGTTTTAATCTTAATGATTTTGCATACAAATGTATTTGCACAAATAGAAAAAATAGAAGTGCCTAAAGGCATCGTATATAAATATTGTGATACTACAATTTATGAAAAAGCAAAAAGAACTATAACTACAGAACTTTCTGCAAAACCTACTTATCTTTTTAATAAAGGAATGTTATTTATCGGTCCCCTACTTTGGAGCAGGTACGAAAAGATAAAAGAATTGAATGATATTAAAGGAGGAAATTTGACAATTTTGGGGTATAAAAAAGAAATCTCAAAAGGAAAATTAACTCAATCTGCAGAAGATTTTAAATTGGTTTGG
>JAYSWO010000338.1:0-3799 GCA_043717975.1 Ferruginibacter sp.
ATAAGGTGCAATACCGCCAGTAATATCTACTTTCATATTATTTACTGTATTTGCACAATTTACAGAGGCAGGGGTAAAGTATTCTACTTGGTCTATTCCGATAACATCGGAATTATTACCGCCTCCTCCATCTGTTACAAAATATCTAAAGGCCACCCTTCCTGTAGTTGGTGCAGTTAACCCACTTACTGTAGCAGTATATTGTGTCCAAACAAATGGATATCCAGTGTTTGATAAAGTAGAGTTGATATCAAGTAATACAGTAGTAAAATCTCCCACCGAAAGGTTTGTAGTTCCTGCATTTAAACTAGCTCCATTTGTACTCATACGTACCTGTAATCTATCAGGAAACACTGTACCACCGTTTACTGAAGGATTTTGTGTACGAGAGTAGAATGTTAATACATCTCCATTCTTAATATTTAAAACAGGTGTAAACAACCAATTGCTGATTTCTCCTGAAGCCGTTGTGATAGAACTCGTAAAATTTGCAGATGCAAAAGAAGTAGGCGTACCATTGAAAGCAGAGAAAGTAGCCGTAGATACACCCTGAGCCCAAGTACCTGTGCCTAATGGTAAACTAAGGTTTTGACGAGACCAGCCAGCTGGTAATACTGTTGTAAAGCCTTCATTTAATTGGAAGGCAGCGCCTGCAACCGCTGATAATACTGCAGTCGTTGGTGATGAATTTACAGTAGCTGTAGCTGCTGTAGAAAAACAACCATTAGCTGCTAAACCAGTTACAGAATATGTAGTTGTAGCTGCAGGGCTAGCTAAAACCGTAGCGCCTGATGTCGTATTTAAGCCTACAGCAGGTGACCAACTATAATTTAGAGCACCAGTAGCTGTAATCGTTAATGGGCTACAACCTGATGTTGGACTAACGGTCAAAACTGGTCTTGGTAATACAGTTACAATCACATTATTTGCACCGGCACAAGGACCAGAAGCCAGTGTAGCTGTATATGTTCCGGTTGTAGATGGTTTAACCCAAATTGTGTTTGCAGGTGCGCCTGCTACATAAGCCGTATTAGCACCAGGGTTAGTAAACATAGTGCCTGCGGCACCTGTCCACACAGCAGTTGGACCAGTATTATAATTGAAAGTTAAATTCCAATTGGTAAGTGTGCCTACATCGCCAGTGGCTCCATCAGTCATTGCTAATCTCCATGTGCCAGTGGCTCCACCAGCAGTATTAACAGAGGCTATAAATGCAGCAAAAGTATTATCCGTTTGAGTAGGTGTCCCTACGCCAGGAGTTGCCATTGGAACCCAAGTTCCAGTAAAAGGTGGTGTTGACCCTGTTATAGGTAATGTAGCTGTTGAACTAAATGTAACATTCGTGAAATTATCTCCAGAACCGCCAATTGCTCTAATTAAGTTTATTACCCTTCCTGTAGGTGAAACAAGATTGAATGTCATATCCGCATCCCATGTATGATTCATAGTTAAATTTACAGACATACTTGTAATTACGTTTGGAGGTAAATCTACATTCAAACTAGCGGTAGTTGTGGTATTGTCTGGTGCTACAATAGCAATCGCACCACTATTAATATTAGTAGGTCCTGCGGGAATCGTTAAAGGACCATTAACCTGTAAACTTTGTACTGAGCCTTCACAAATTGTGGCAGCACTTGGTGTAATACATGTACAATTTACTACATTAATAGTAACTTGACCACAAGCTCCACTTGGTGTACTAGGTGAACATCCTCCTTCGCCTCTTACGTAATAAGTAGTAGTAGCTGTAGGATTAACTGTAACCGATGATCCCGTTCCTGCAATTGGAGTACCACCACATGAAACTGTATAGAACTTCCAATTTGCGTTATTATTTAAATTTCCATTAGCTGTTAAAGTAACAGCTGAACCAGAGCAGGCTGTTAGAGATGATGCTACAACAATTGGTGCATCAGCAGGTACCGAAGCACAAGTAGCTGTGTAACTTAAAGTAAAAGGTAAATCTACTTTTACTGTAGGTGTTGTAGCTGGGTTTCCTCCATCAGCCAATTCAGCCCAAACAGCACCGAGTCTTTGACGAGCATTGTAACCTGGTAAAGTTCTTACTCCAACAGTTTGACTTGTTGGACCAAAACAGTTTGCAGCATTAGGAACCTGCCATTCTACCCAGTAAGTACCAGCAGCTAAAGCAACTGCTACATTTGCTGTGATAGAGAAAAAAGGTAAGTTTGGTGTTGGTGCTCCTGGTGTTGGTACCAAAGAGTTAAAAATACCTCTTTTACCAGAGTATGCACTCGATGCAAATCTGTTTGTAGTCATATCACCAAAAACGATAGTACTAGTAGGAGCTCCAGGTATGCCTCTCCAAATTCTCACTCTTATGTTTGTATAAGGAGACGTTGTACTGTTAGCTGGAGTAACTTGATCTAATGAATACACAACTAGATTACTAAGTGTCCATGTTGCACCTGCTGGAACTGTAAAATCGTCGGCAGTAGCATTATCACCAGCTCCAACGGCTTGATGTCCAACGCCTAACAAACTATTTGATACAGTTGTAGAAGTTATATGTTGTAATTCGTGCCAAGTAGAACCTGCTGGTGCAGCAG
This sequence comes from Ferruginibacter sp., assembly GCA_043717975.1. Lineage (GTDB taxonomy): Bacteria > Bacteroidota > Bacteroidia > Chitinophagales > Chitinophagaceae > Ferruginibacter. Next base: position 2,574 of record JAYSWO010000338.1, read on the forward strand.
TTCCATTATTACTAGTAGCACCAGTACCAAAATTTCCATTTACATACGTTTGTGAAAAAAGTGTAGTTGTGAGGCAGATAGCAAAAATAGCAGTGGAAAGAAAATATTTAAAATAATTCCTTTTACTAAGGTAATTTTGTTTCATTTACATTTGTTTTTTATTATAAAAAAAGTTTTTGGTAATTCTATATTACCGATGTCATTAAATCTCCTAATTTCCTCGCTCATCTACAAGGGCCGCAGCTTGAGCATTTTCTAGTCTGCGTTTCTCAGCCATCATATCTGCCTGCTTTTGTTTTTTAATTTCTGCTTGTGTTTTTGGTGTAGCAGGTGCTTTTTTCTTTCCCTCTACCGTTTGCTGAGAAGCCAATACATCTTTTTTAGAAAGAGACTTTGACTGAGCCAATGTAGCAATACTCAGAAGCAACATACTTGTTAATGAAAGTAATAATTTTTTCATGATTTTTGTTTTAACCTTGATTATTTTATTGTATAAAAAATGTAAATTAATTGTTATTTTTTAAAAATCGCTATTTTGAAAAAAATAATTCAATGAGTTATTAGAATAAATGGAATGAAAATACATGCCAATGTTTTCACAAAAACAAATGTAAGTCAAAGTGAAAATACAAATAGATTACATTAAGCGTAAAAAAATAAGCCATTTAATACTATAATATTCAATCAAGAGCCCTTATTTTATTCGTTCTCGATCTAAAATATACAAAACAGCTTCGCCATTTATAATAATGAAAATGCAACTAAATTAATGTTGCCTTCCAAAAAGCTTACACTAAAATTGTTTTTCAAATTTACTTATCAGAGAGAATGTGAATAATTCCAATTAAATTTGTTTCATCGTACATGATAATAATATTAACTTTTAAGAAATTAATACTATCAGATGGATTTTTTTAAAAATTTAAGGGAGTCCAATTTTATTAAAGGGTTTGTATATTTCATAGTAGGCATACTCACCTACCCAGGCCTCAACATTATCAATAAACTACGCATCACAGGTATGGAAAACCTGCAGAACCTGCCTAAAAGTAATGTGCTCTTTGTAAGTAACCATCAAACCTATTTTGCAGATGTAATTACTTTTATACATATATTTTGTGCAAATAGATGGCGTATAAAAAATAAACTACCAATACCCTATTATCTATTGTGGCCTTTTACCAAAATAAAATATGTAGCAGCAGAAGAAACGATGAAGAGTAGTT
>JAYSWO010000339.1:0-9480 GCA_043717975.1 Ferruginibacter sp.
CCGAAAATTGCTATTTAAGCTAAAACTAACTGAGATGAAGAAATATTTGATAATACTTATAGTTGCAATTTTCGGTAATAAAACAATATCAATCACCCGCTATAAAACGGTATTTTTCCATTATTTAATATTGTAATATAAATAATTTTCTTATTTTAGTAATCAAAATCAACGATTTATTTCTATAAATTAATTTTTAAATACTTAAACTACAGCCAGCTCATGAGCAAACTAACTGTTGCCTTAGTGGATGATCATTCTATGCTTCGCAATGGGCTTGCTATACTAGTAAACGATTTAGATGGGTATGAAGTCGTACTCCAAAGCGATGATGGGCTAGAATTCACGAATAATATTACGCAACAAAAACTTTCACCCGACATCATCCTCCTAGACGTTTCCATGCCCCATATGGATGGTTTTGAAACTGCCAAATGGATTTCAACAAATTTGCCTCTTGCAAAAATATTGGTACTTTCTATGTTTGATGATGAAAAGAGTATTATAAAAATGATACGCAATGGCGCTAAAGGATACATATTAAAAGACAGCGAACCACAAGAGCTGGAAATAGCACTAAATGATATCGCATACAAAGGTTATCACTATAGCGATTTGGTAAATGGCAAATTGATACACGCCGTAAATAAATTAGATGAACAGTCTGAGGAAGAAAGGCATAGCAAACTAACAGGTAGAGAAATAGAATTTTTAAAACTTAGTTGTAGCGAAATGACCTATAAAGAAATAGCCAATATTATGTACTTAAGCGTACGCACCATCGAAGGCTACAGAGATAACTTATTTATAAAACTTAATCTTAAAACCAGGGTGGGGTTGGTGTTGTATGCTATAAAGAATAAAATATTTGAGTTGTAAATCATGCTCAAAATCAATTTAATCAACAGGATAGTTTTCTTTAAACCACTTTAAATCATGAATGGGTACTGGACTTTCTTGCCAGTTTAGCAAAGCCTTCTCTTGTGTTACAATTACTTCACTATTGGTTTGTATGGCTAGGTCAAATAAGAAGTTGTCTTTGGGGTCGGGACAATTTTTAAAAGTATCAATAGTTTTAAAATAGAAAGTTACCCGTTTTATTTCTTCAATTATTTCAATAGGATTAAGATTTTTTTTATTAAGTGCTTTTGTTATATTTCTTGTAAGCTCTTCTAAAAGTTTATCATTAACAAAAACAACTAATTCGTGGTCGATGATTGCATTTATTAATCTATATATTTTATTATAAAATCCATATGTAAAATAAACCGAAGTATCTATTACGATATGTTTATTCATAGGTTTTGAAGATTTTAGTTGGCTTCATTTTTTTCAAATTCGTGCTTTCTATCTTTGCTTACCATTTCTGCAATTTCATCAATAGATAATTGTTCAAATGCATTTTCAAATTTTTCATCTAATTCAATAGCCCTATTTAATATATCTACTTTATTTAGTTGTAATAATAGTTTGTGTTGTTCTGTAGGCGACATAATATCCACTTTATCTACAATCTGCCTGAGCAAAGAAGGTTTTTTTTCTGTTGTTGTATCGAGTTGCATAAAATAAATATTTATACTAAAATTACGATTTTTTTAATTAATCCAACCATTTCAAATATTACAAAGCCCATTTCACAGCCAAATTAACAACCCTGCCATCTATTGGCGCCCACAACGTTTTAAATTCTGGTGCAGAGGAACTACCAGTGTACAAGGCTTCAACTTTACTCTGGCGATAATCCAAGATATTTTCGCAGTTTAATACTGCTGTAAAATGCTTTTCAAATTTCTTTTCTACCAATCCAGCTAAAAATACATACGCTGCTGTTTTACTGCCATCATCTCTGCGTTGAAAACCATTGTAAGATGCTTCAATACCTACTCTCCACCCACCATCAATTACTTGCATAGCCGTTAATGCAGCACGTGTTTGTGGTGTGTACGGTACGAAACTATTTGTGGTTAAATAATTTCTATTGGCAATAGTGTAAGTAACACCAGTATATAATTCTAAATCATTTAATTTTAATTGTATGTACGTGTCAAACCCTTTGCTGGTAATGCTTTTGGCGGCATTTAAAAAATAGGTTTCGCCATATAAATTTTCGGTAGTTATGATAGGGCTTGTAATATTGGTAAGGAAAAATGCATGGTTTATAAATATCTCATTCTTATCCCATTCGTATTTATAATTTACTTCTGCATTATAGCCAATAGATTTTTCTGCAGTTACGTTATTGGCAATTGGCAATATCAATTGCACAGGTACATCTGCTATTTGGCTATTAAAAGCATTGGGTATTTTATAACCAAAACCTATGCCTGCTCTTGTGCCCCAGTGTTTATTAAAGTGATGTATAAAGGCTACTCTTGGTAAAAAGGCATTGCCATAATGTTTGGTAATATCGTTTCTTAGCCCTGCTTCCAAAACAGTATTGTCATGTAGCTTAATTGTATTTTGTATAAATATGCCAAAGCTGCTATTACTAAAATTATTGATGGGAATAAATTGCGATGGTTTTTTTACAAATTGATCACTAATAAAATTTATGCCCGCTACAATATTATTTCTTTTATAAGGAATCAAAATAGATGCTTCGCTAAAAAAGTTGTTTTGTTGCCCTTTAAATTGGTGAATATTTGTTATAATTTCTCTATTAAAACTGCTAAAACTTGTTTTTATCTCTACTTTATTGTTATGGGCTAGGGTAGAAGTAAACACGAAGTCTGTGCTGCTTCTTGTTAAATTGTTTTTCTGGTAAAATTGGGTGCCGCCAATTAAGATGTCATTTTTTATGTAACGAATATCACCTCCAATACCTTTTTCAAAAGAAGAATTGTTTCCAATGGCAATAGTGGTATTTTTTGTAAGATATAAAAACAACCTTGGGTGAAAGTTTATGGAAGCGTTTTTAGCTACATCGCTAAACCCATCTTTATCTACATCTACTGCGCCTTGATTGGTATAACCGCCAAAAAATGTATAGCCAACTTTTTTATACTTTTTTGCCAAATACACATTTGCATTTTTCTCGTTCAATGTACTTGCGTTAATGATAACAACAGCGTCTTGCTTTTGATTTGGTTTTCTACTAATAATATTTATCAAACCCCCAATGGCGCCACCTCCATATAATGTAGAGGCAGAGCCCTTAATGAGTTCTACTTGTTTTAAATCCAATGGTGGAATACTGAGTGCTCCTAGGCCACCGCTAAAACCTTCAAATAAGGGCATACCATCTTTTAAAATTTGTGTGTATTGCCCACTGAGACCTTGTATGCGCACATTACTATTACCATTTGTAGCGCTTGTTTGTTGTATTTGCACACCACTCACATCGCCAATAATACTTGCTATGTTGGCAGGTTTTATGGTGCTTTCTTCATCCATTTCTTCTCTGCCTAGTACTTCTACTTTTAGAGGAGAGTTTTCTATACGTTGGTTATTTCTTGTAGATGATACTATTGTTACTTCGTCTAATTTTGTATCCATCTTTTGCATTTCTACAGATATCCAACCCACTTTATCTTTAGCAGGTATTGTTATTGTTTCATACCCAATAATACTAAAAATAAAATTATGCTCTACTCCAATAAGCCGAATAATAAAGCCTTCTGCATTGGTTTTTCCAATCACTTCACCATTGGTTTCTACCGATACATTTTCTATTGGGGCTTTGGTTTCATTATCTATTACTTTAAAACGGACATATGGCTCTTGAGAAAAGCATACCAAACTGCATACACTAAATAAAATATATAGAAAGAAAATTCTCATTACTTTTTATTTATTATGACCACCTATCACTACTGGCTTTTGCAAAATCTTGTTTATACTTTTCAGGGATATTGCCATCAATCATACAACCATCTTGTAAAGAAGGAAAAATATCTTCAAATGTTTTTACCTCATTCATAAATACCCTGCGGTAAATATGGCTACGAGTAAGCTGTTTATAATCATCAATGCCGGCTGCTCCACAAAGCTCTACAAAGTTCTTCAACGTTTCTCCATGATAATTGGCTACACGTTGTTTTTTATCATCTACCACCAATCCATCAGAGAGGCTTTTATCTTGCGTAGCCACACCCGTAGGGCATTTGTTAGTATTGCACACAAGCGCTTGTATGCAGCCTATTGCCATCATCATAGCACGTGCACTATTGCATGCGTCTGCACCCAATGCAATTGCTCTTACCAAATCAAAGCCACTGATCATTTTTCCACTGGCTATAATCTTTATTTCATCTCTTACCCCAAAACCACAAAGCATGTTGTGTACAAATGCGAAGCCACACAATAACGAGCTCAACCTACTACAGGATAGTTGCGCATAATGGTATGCTTGGTTTGCAGCATGTCTATAATGCCGATAATAACCATCAGAGCAGTAAAACCAAACACCCACCAAAAAAATTGGCAGTAGTAAAATCCTAATAATCCAAAAATAATGGGGGCTATGACCGCAAATAGGATAAAAGGTTTTCTCATAAGTTTGGTTTGACAAGGCAAAAGTAGTTTAAAAGATGGCTAAAACATGGTTTAACAAAGCATACCTGTATTGTTTTATTTCTGTAAATAATCAGTAACAGCAATCATTACAGCAAAATGTCCATCGGTTTGTATCCAGTTTTTTTCGGGTAAATATGTTCTAGATACAAAACCATCTAAGTACAATGCATTTTTGCAACCAAGCTTTTTAAAAAAATTAGCAAAATCATACAAGTTTATTTCTTTTTTTGACATGGCAAATAATACTTCATTGTTTGGTAAAATACCCACGCCATTTCTTATTTGCAAGTTTGTAGAGCCTTTTATAAATGCTGCATGTATCTGACCATCTACCATTAGCATTGGTCCTGATTGGGTAGCAAATTTTATAGTTCCATCGTGTATAAAATTGGTTGTATTGCAAATTACTGCTGCATTATTTTTTGTGATATAAAATATGCCATTGGGTTTTAAATAAAAATTTCCATTGCCACTTGATGTATCCAATGCTGATAATGGTTTACTATTTTCTATATACAAACCTTGTGGGGAATGGTCTTGTTTATACATACCAGCATTCATAGCAAATAGTACTTTTTTATTCTTTTTTGAAAGCCAAATATTTAAATTTCCTAAGCTTCCAAAATTATCATTGCTATCGTTTTTCCAGTAAAACTGAAGATTTTGTTTTGTAGGATTTACAACATAGAAGATAAAATGATTATCATCAATAGGGGCTTTTTTTTGTAACAAAAAAATAATTGCAGCTATAAAAATAACCGTAATCAGCGAAATAAGAATGCTTTTCAGTTTCAATTTTTATTCAAATATAATGCAAGTCATAAAAGATATAGTTGTTAATAGTTCTTTAATCTTATTTTAATTAACGTCTATTATAAACAATTATTCGTTCATTTGATCCTTTAATATACCACATTTTATGAAATACATTGTATTGTTTTTTTTATTTTTTATTGTTAGTTTTTTTTCTAATGCACAAATAATAACCAATATTTCTTGGGTAGAAAAAAGTAATGCCAATGCAGCTGATGTTATTTATTATAATCCAAATAAAAAATTAATGTGGGCTGATTTTAAAGGAACGCCTGGGCCTCCAAGTGTAGTAGCAGCCATTACTTCATCTGGTTTTGGGTATAATGCAGGTATGAAATCAAGTAATGGAAAAGGAGAAATAAATGTATCGGTTTACTGTTATTTTAGCAAGCCAAACTCATGGGTAAGAAAAGGCAAAACTACCCCTTATATTTTAAACCATGAGCAACACCACTTTGATGCTACCTATATTTGTACAAAAAGATTTATTGAAAGAATAAGACAAGCAAAACTAACCACCACAAATATGAATGATGTTTTAGCCAAGCTATACAATGAATGCAGTTCAGAAATGCGCAAAATGCAAGCCGATTATGATGGTGAAACCATGAATGGGCAATTAAAAGACAAACAAGAAAAGTGGAATATTTTTTTTGAAGAAAACCTGGCTGCAATTAAAAAACAAATAATGTAGTTTGACTATAAAAAAGCATGGCGGATAACACCTAACTACTTATAGGCATACATCTGCCACATGTCAACATCAACTTTTTTGTGTCATCAGTACTTTCTTTAACCTATTGCATAAAGTGTTCAAATATAATTTTGATAATTCTTTTATAAATTAAACTCATAAGCAATTCTTAAAGCCGCCAAATTATACTGCTCTCTATTTTTGCCCAGCCATATTTCTTGTCTTGCAGATATATCAAGTTTTCTTCTCCCAATCTTTATCTTATCGCCAATGCCTGCACTAAATACTGCTTTAGTGCCGTTGCTATAATCTGTCATTACAATAGCACCTGCCTCTCCTAAAAAGTAAAAATTACCCACATAATACCTAGCTCCCGCTTTTAAAGGTATTGCAATAATGGGTTTATAAAATTTAGGTACTGGAGAGGTAAAATCTTCAAATTGCCTCTTGCCATCAAAATAGGTAATGCCTGTATTAAATGTCGTACTGGCATGTTTGCCAAAAGTATATTCTGTTTTTATACTAAGCCCTACACCGGCTTTATGTGTGCTCCAAAAATTTTCAGGCGCAAACAATTCAGGCCCAAAATTCATGGATAGGGTATGTTGCTTGTTTGCTTGCCCAAGTAATGTTAGCGATTTACTAAATGTAAGGGATGTAATAATAAGAATGGGGAGTAACTTTTTCATAGCTAATAAATTTATTTTGTAAAGATAGTAATACTATTACAAATAATATTAAAGCTATTGTTAAATATTGTAAAACTTTCCCACTTTTATAAGTTAACCACCAATACAGGTATTTTTAATTCGTGCCTTACTGCATTGATGGTTTGTCCATATAAAATATCTTTTACACCTCTATGTCCGTGTGCACCTATAACTAAAAGGTCTGCATTTTTTTCGTTTACAATTCTCACTATTTCTTTTACTCTATCTTTAAAGCCCAATTCTGCATTCACTTTAAAGCCTTTTTCGGTAAGTTGTTTTGCATAAGATTCTAATTGTGCTTTGTCTTTTTTTGTTTCAAAATCATCGCTTTCTGCGCCATGTAATTTTGCCGATGCACTTTCCACAATGTGAATGAGTATATAATTTGCTTCTGTTTTTCCTTGCCCTACAGCGTATGATAAAACTTTATGGTCGTCAGCACTAAAATCCAATGCCACTGCAATGTTGCTATATACTGGTGTGGAAAGTGCTGGCAATACCCCTAGTGTATTGTGTATTTCTATTGAGTTGTCTTTCTTTTTTTTCTGTATAAAAGGAAAAATAGAAATATATAAAAGAATCGTAGCAAAGAAAAAACCTGCAGCAATAATGATTAGTTTGGGTAATAATACATTTTCTTTAAAAATGGGAAGCACTAAACCTATAACCATATCAATGTTTAAATAAACAAGCGTAATTGCTATTATTATTGCTGCAATTAATACAATAGGTTTTATTGCAAACTTGCCCATCGTTTTTTTATCGCTTACAAAATATATGAGTGGAATAATGGCAAATGCCAATTGCAAACTTAAAATAACTTGACTTCCAATGAGCAAATCTTCTAATTTGCTTTCGCCATAAATTAAAAAGACAATAAGAGCAGGCACAATAGCCACTATTCTTGTTACAAGCCTTCTTAAAGTAGGGCTTATGCGTATGCTAAGGTATCCTTCCATTATTATTTGCCCTGCTAGCGTGCCTGTAATTGTGCTGCTTTGCCCTGCAGCAATTAAGGCGACTGCAAATAAAATAGGTGCAGCGTTTCCAAGAAAAGAAGGAAGTAGCCTATGAGCTTCTTTTATTGTTCCTACATCTGAATTTCCTGTGGTAAAAAAAACAGAGCCTGCTAAGATTAGTATTCCTGCATTCACAAAAAATGCAAGGTTAAGCGCAATCGTTGTATCAATTCTATTAAATTTTATTGCTTCCTTTATACCTTCATCTGTTCTATTTATTTTTCGAGATTGTACTAATGCCGAATGCAAATACAAGTTGTGAGGCATTACGGTAGCGCCAATGATGCCAATAATAATATATTTAGCATACTCATCAGGTATTGAGGGTACAAAGCCTTTTACAACATCAGCAAGTACTGGTTGTGCTATAAATATTTGTACACAAAATGCTATAAAAATTACGGCCACCAATGCAATAATAAACGCCTCCATTTTGCGAATACCAAGCTTTTGCAAATACAGTAATAAAAAAGTATCAAGCACTGTAAAACTTACCCCCCATACCAATGGTAATCCTGTAAGCAATTGTATGCCCAAGGCCATACCCAATACTTCTGCCAAGTCGCAAGCCGCTATGGCTACTTCTGCCAAAAGGTATAAAATAAAATTAATGGCTCGAGGGTATGTTTCTCTATTGGCTTGTGCCAAATCTCGTCCTCTTACAATACCTAGCCTTGCTGATAACCCTTGTAATAGTAGTGCCATTAAATTGCTCATGAGCAATACCCATATAAGCGCATACCCATACTTACTACCACCTGCAAGGTCTGTGGCCCAATTACCTGGATCCATATAACCCACACTTACCAAGTATGCTGGACCAAGAAATGAAAATAATTTTCGCCATTTTTTCTTAGGTGTAGTGGTATCTATTGTGTTGTGTACTTCGCTTAATGATTTATCTGTGGTTGCTGTCATATCTAAAAAAATAGTAAACTTCGTGTCGTCGTAGTTAAATGTTAGGCAAAGCTAACATTTATTTTCTATATGTTATCAACAAAAAAATAAAATATGTTAGTTTAAAAATACCAATACAACCCAAACTTTGTCAATTAGTTTTTATATTGCAGCCTCATTAAATAGCGAAGGATGAATTTTTCCCAATACCAAGTACCATATCTTATAGATGGTGCTTATTCAAAAAAAGTAACCTATTTTTCAATGGAATTTGCTGTACATCAGCCGCTTAAAATTTATAGTGGCGGGCTCGGATACCTCAGCGGTTCTCACTTACGTAGTGCTTACGAGTTAAGACAAAACCTAGTTGGTGTTGGCATTTTATGGAAATATGGTTATTATGACCAAGCTCGTAATCCAGATCAGACATTGCAAGTACAGTGGAATGAAAAAATATACAATTATTTAGAAGATACTGGTATAAAGTTTCAAATACAAATACACGAACATCCAGTATGGGTTAAAGCGTTTTATTTGAATCCGGAAACCTTTAAAAGTGCACCATTATTTTTGTTGAGTACCGATTTGCCGGAGAACGATCATATGTCGCAAACCATTTGCCATCGTTTGTATGATGCCAATGTGGCTACAAAAGTGGCGCAGTTTATTTTACTTGGCGTAGGTGGTGCAAAGTTGATGGATTTATTAAATTTTAACCCTGATGTGTATCATTTAAATGAGGCACATGGCGTGAGTGCTGCATTTTATTTATACCAAAAGTTTAATAAGAATAAAGAAGAGGTTAGAAAACGTTTGGTGTTTACAACTCATA
>JAYSWO010000340.1:0-3786 GCA_043717975.1 Ferruginibacter sp.
GCGTACTTAATAGCTTTAATAGCATATTGGTCGTAGGCAGTAGTGAAGATGATGTGAAAATTTTTGTCAGAAACTTCGTTTAGCATTTCAAACCCATTCATCCTTGGCATTTCAATATCTAAAAAAATTAATTGTGGTTTGTGTTCTTTTATCAGCAGCAATGCATCTTGCCCATTGGCAGCTTCTGCTACGATTTTTATTTGCGGACAATAAGCCAATAATTTTTCCCTTAGTGCCATCCTACCTTTTGCTTCATCATCTATTATTATTGCTGTTATCATTTTAAATAATGTTTAAATTAACTTCTATTGACGTACCAATTGGAATATTATGATTGTATAAATCTTTTATATGCACGGAAGCTATTTCTTCTTTATTAAAAAGTTTTATCCTATCGTAGCTCATCTGCATGCCATAATGCGAATCCTTATTCTGCCTAATTTTTAAAGCAGCTTCCCTGCCAATACCATTGTCTGTTATAACATACTGTATCATATCATTTACTTTTTTTATCTCGATAGTAAGCATACCATCATTTCCTTCTTTATTTCTTATGCCATGCAAAATGGCATTCTCTACATAAGGTTGTACAATAAGGGGAGGTACTTTGTAATCGCTGTTTAGCAATTCGGTATCTATTATAAAATTCGGTTTAAATTTATTTTCGTGTCGTAATTCTTCCAAGGCAATGTAGAGCTTAAGTGTTTCCACATCTTTGCTAAATAATACGGTGTTTTGTTTGCTGCTGTCTAAAATATTTCGCAGCAGTTTGGCAAATTTATTTAAATATACTGTAGCAGAATACTTATCATTGCTTTGTATCAACGCATCTATACTATTGATGCAGTTAAATATAAAATGGGGATTCATCTGGCTACGAAGTGCTTTCATTTCCATGTCTGCTATTTGGCTTTTTAAAATAGCTTTATTTTTTTCTTCTTTTCGAATAATATTAATCCGCCATTTTGATATAGCATACAGCATGCTTGCCACTAAAATCAAACACAATATTTTAAACCAACTTGTTTTCCAAAATGGAAATGCTACCGTAATTTTTACTTGTTTTTCCGCACTTTCTATACCATCTGAATTTATCGCTTTTACAAATAAAGTATATTCACCAGAAGTAATAGTAGCAAGCGATATGCTTCTTTGTGCAGTGGCAATCCATTCTTTTTGTTGTGGTAGAATTGTATAATAAAATATTGTACGGTCACCCATAATCGTTACTATTGCGCCAAAATCTACTGTTATTTCACTGGCAGAAGATGGTAAATGAATACTATTATTCTCAAAAACGATTTCTTTTCCGCCAGAAATGAAATGATTGAAATATACAATGGGTTTTTGTTGGTTTTTGGCTAGCGTATGAATATTCCAATGTGTAAATCCATCAAGGCTTGCCAATATCATTGTACCATCATCCATTGCAAAATGCGAATCATACAAATTATCAGTTGTAAGGCCATCATTCATGGTAAAAGTGTACCATTTGCGCTCTTTCATATCATATTTTGCCAAGCCACCGCTGGTAACGGCCCAAATATTTCCTATACAATCTGTTTGAAGCCCATGTGTCCGAAGCGAAAAAAAAGCACCTGGTTGTACATAGCCATCTACTATTTTTTTTGTTGTAGGATTATAGACTTGTATTTCTTCATCTAGTAAAGCAATCCAACAATTACCATATAAGTCTATCGTAAAACTTTCTACAAATGCATTTCTTAATGAGGTATTGGTATTTGATTTTGAAAAAAGTTGCTGCCATTTGGCATTTGTTTGGTTATAATGATACAGGCCAATATTGCTTGCCAGCCAGGGATTGTTATTGCTATCAAATCGTAATACAGTTTGCCCCCATCCTACACTTGTTTTTTTTAGCCCATTAAAAGAAAAAGTTTGTAACGATCTTTTTAATGGATTCCATTTGAGCAATTGTTTATTATTTACAAACCATACGTTACCCTCTTTATCTGTTTTCATTTCTATTATGCCAGATGTAATAAAAGCTGCATCTTTAAATTTTACACTTGCATTTAAAAATTGGTCTTTTGTTTTATCATAATAATACAGAAAAGGAGCATCTCTAGATCGAAGCCAAATATTCCCCAATGTATCTTCAACAATATCTCGTAATTGTCTATCCACAGCATTACCTTCTATGGCAATTGATCTTAGATAATGAAAATTTTTATCAAATATATAAATCCCGTAACCTGCATTACAACTCATCCAATATTGCATGTTTGCTTTGCGATATAAAACTGAACTCAAACTAGGTTCATACACATACTTCCCTTTGGGCTGGTAGAAAGATTGAAATAATCCCATCCGTTGATAAACAGGATTTTTTTGAAAAATATTACCATCCGAACAAATCCAAGTACTACCATCAGAGGTATGCGTTATACTATTAAACAACTTTGAAACTTTGTTCTTGATTTGGTTTTCAATTCCACTTATCAATAAAAACTTTTTTTGTAAATGATTGAATTCAAACAAACCCTCAGCTGTGCTTACATACAAAGAAGAATCGCTACAATAAGAAATATCGGAAATAATATTTCTTGAAAAGTTTTTCTTTGCATACTCCTTTGGACTGGGTGGGTAGTTTGTAAATTGCTTCGTCAATACATTAAAATGAATTAATCCGCCAGCCCAAGCCCCTAACCAAATATTAGCAGCATCCTGCACATAAATACAATGAAAACTATTATTGATCCATGCCGCTTCACCATTTTTTATGTTTTTATAGCAAATAAATTTTTTACTTTCGGTATCAAACCGATACAACCCATCTGTTCCAGCTAGCCACAATATATCAGCACTGGCTGCATCTGCGGCAATACCTCTTACTTCGTTTTCAAAACGAACGTCCATATTTTTACTTTTCGTGCTATCGGGAATAAATTGCTGGAACGAATCTGATTTTTCATCATACAACAAAAGCCCCCTACCGTTAGTACCAAGCCATAAACGCCCTTGGCTATCTTTATATAAATCAAAAACCCAATAGAATCCATTGTCATCGATGGTAGGATGCGAGTAGCGTTTCCATTTTCCCGTTTCTTTATCTAATTTATTTATTCCTTTGCCAAAAGTGGCCACCCATAAATTACCTAACCTATCTTCTTCAATATCTCCTATTACATTCGATGATATGCTGGTACTATCATTTTTTTTTGAAAAATAGGGCGTGAATAGAAATCCATCAAATCTGTAAAGACCCGCTTCGGAAGAGAGCCACAAAAAATGATCAGACGATTCAAAAATTTTATAATTGTTGGTACTAGGTACTCCCTCGGTCCTGCCAAAACGTTTAAACCCATGTACAAATTGCTGCGCAGATGTGCCGTAACCGATTAGGATTAACAAAAAAAATGATATAACACGATGGTGCTGCATAGAATAAAGCTAGTTGAATTTCTTGTTAATAATGAATGATTTTGCAAGTTGTACATTGTAAATATTAATAGACTAACTTTTTTAAATTTGTTGTAAAGCCTTTGCTGTATAGTAGGAATAGGTTCATTACTTTTTGCGTATTATTTGTTTCTCAATAACGGATACGGTTCACTTAATAAACTACCGCTGTATAGCTTTGTCAATGGAATTAATTTTTCTGATATAAATACAATGTTTCGTTGGTAATTGTAGTGGCAGATGAAGCTGTATTTACAAAAAAATAACGGTAGCCGGTATTAACATAGCTTCCCAATCCCTGATAAGCTTGTGTGTTTATTCCTCCATAAATAATAATAATATTACCGGCAAGAAACGAATAAT
>JAYSWO010000035.1:0-6112 GCA_043717975.1 Ferruginibacter sp.
ACACCACGAGCTATTTCTTGCACATCTAAATATGCTTTACTTTTTACTTCACCAGCAAGTACCACTTGCCCTGTTGTTACGAGGGTTTCGCAAGCTACTTTACTGCTTGGATCAAAAGCTAAAAAATTATCAATAAGCGCATCACTAATTTGGTCTGCTACTTTGTCTGGGTGTCCTTCACTTACGGACTCGGATGTAAATAAATATGGCATTAAATTTTATTTTTTAAGATTGCAAAGATAAGGGCAGAAGGTTAAAAAAAACAAAGCCTTTCAATATTTATGAAAGGCTTGTAAATATAGTTCTATGTAGCAATTATACTTTTGAATAAACGATAACCAACTTCATTTTATGGCTACTCGTACTTGTACTCGTGCCTACTTTTACCCTACCAAATGCTAAAGGATTGTAAAAAGGAATTACATATTTTGAACCTTCATACTGCGGGTAGAAGTAATTAAACGGTGCGAACAATCTTAAGTCATAATTTTTGTATCCAAACGTTACAATTTGTTGTACATACCTGGTAATGTTTATTTCATACCTGTAAAAATCATTTACCCCATCATTTCTTTTTAGTGCAGCTCCTCCAAAAGTATTCAAATCAACATTTCCGAATGGAAACGGATGATACAAAGGGCTGATACCGGTAGCATCTGGATTATATGCATATTGATTACTTAAATCAAACGGTACTGGTTTGTATCGTTGGGGTGTAGCGTTTAATGTATCTTTTAAATCGAGATATAAGTATGGTGGTGGTGTAAAATAATTATCCATTAATGCGCCAGATGGATTTTGCTCTACCACTAAATATGCTCTGTGTATGATTCTATTTGTATCCTTAAATAGATCAAGGTCTGGTATACTTATGTTAGCAAAAGTACCAGGAGCGGTTTGTATGTAAACATCCGAGGTTGTTGTATTTACTAGAGGCAAAAAACTGCCATACGATCTCTTCACATAGTTTGCACTTGATGAAGTTAAACCTGAACCAGTGGGCTGAGAATACATTTGAAAAGATTGAATAACGGTGTCTTTTACGCCATTCTTCTTTTTAAAATATTGAAATTCCAATCTAGTTTTGGCTTCAGCTAAATTTACATAATAAAGGGCATTGCCAGATCCTGCTACTTTAATTTCAAAACCATTTGATTTTATTCTAAAAATAGAATCGTTGTAGAAGCCATTGTTTATTCCCGTAGAGGTAGAATCTTGTAAAAATAATGCAGCTGCAAAAGCAGCACCAGCAGCTGTTGTAAGCGGAATTCTAATTTGATTTTCTACCGAATCCTTCCCATACAATAATTTCTTTTTACTAACAATATTTTGATGGGTTAATGTTGCTTCTCCTAATAAATCAGTATTAAGAAGTGGTTGATAATCCAATCTCCTCAGTGTATCAGTTTTAATTCTAAAAAATTGATCATCTATAGCTCTTACTTCAAATTTTTGTGGGCTAGAAAATGTTGTATCTCCCCATGCGCCTTTATATGATAAGCAAATAAAGGCTGAGTCAAAACCAGTGTTTGGAATATCTTTTACAGTATCGCCAGGGTTTCCAAAATAGAAGGGATAAAATGTTGGTTTAAATTGCACATAAATACGTGCATCTGTGGCACCAAATTGTGGATCATTAGTAATATTACCGATAACATGATTCTCTGTTTTCCTAAGTATAGTGCTATCATTGGTATTATCAAAAATACCCTGTGTGGCTTTTACACCATATTCTCTTTGAAATGTATTTATATTATCCACCGTTACCAAATCAGCACCCTGTGTGGTGGTATCAAATTTAGTACAACTGTATCCTATAACCAATAATAAGGCAGCCAAAAAAGCTGTAGGTAAAAATCTTTTTTGCAAAGCAATAAATTTTAAAAAGTCTGAGTAATTTTATTATTTAGCAAGGTCGGCATATAATTGTAAATAGTCTGTTAAATCGCTATTCTCATCATACTTTAATATTTTTTTACCCCGCACTTTAGTAAATTCTGTAGCTAATTTCTTATCTACCGAATCGCTACCAAATGTAACAGCATCTGCGTATGTAGCACCTCCTCTAAACATGGCCAAATTATTGATGTCTTTAAATGGCTCTAATTCTTTTTTTGTAACATTATCATTTATAGCTGCCAATTGTAAAAAATCAGCACCCAATTTTTCCTTAAATGTAGTTTCACCAATTGTATATACCACTTTGCAATGACTAAATACAGGCTCTTTTTTATAAGCAGAACGAATAAACATAGGTACCAAACCCGTCATCCACCCACTGCAATGAATAACATCTGGAGGCCATCCAAACTTTTTAACCGTTTCTAAAGCCCCTTTGCAAAACAACACTGTACGTAAGCCATTGTCATCATAAAACTTACCTGCTTCATCTGCATATACAAATTTCCTTTTAAAAAAATCTTCATTATCCAAAAAATAAACTTGCAACCTCGCATTAGGCAATGAAGCTACTTTAATAGTAAGTGGATAATCATCATTGTCTATAGATACGTTTATACCAGATAATCGTACCACTTCATGCAATCTATGGCGACGTTCGTTAATGGTGCCAAATTTTGGCATAATACAACGAACTTCCATGTTGTTATCGTTAGACATTACTGCAAGCTTGTTTACAATATCTGCAAACGAAGTGCCATCTATATAAGGAGACATTTCACTTGCAATAAATAAAATCCTTTTCTTTGTGGACATTTTTGTGCTGTATTAAGTGCAGTTTAGATTGATTTTTTAAAATGGCTGCAAAAATAGCAAAAAATTTCGACAAAATAGTAATTATACGTAGTTTAGACCGAAAATCCCCATAGGATGATACTAATAAAAAATATAGAAAGGCTTAAGGTAGAACTTGATAGACACCAAAAAATGGGAAAGCAAGTTGGATTTGTACCAACCATGGGAGCGTTGCACGCAGGTCATATCTCCCTCATTGAAAGGGCAAATATAGAAAACGAGATATCTGTTTGTAGCATCTTTGTAAATCCTACCCAATTTAATAATGCTACAGATTTACTAAAATATCCCATTACCATAGAAGCTGATATTGACAAACTAGAAAAAGCTGGTTGTGGTATTTTATTTTTACCATCTGTAGAAGAAATGTACCCGAAAGGCGAAAAGAATCTACATTACGAACTTGGTTTTTTGGAAACAATTTTAGAAGGAAAATATAGGCCCGGTCATTTTCAGGGCGTTTGTATTATTGTAGATAAATTATTGGCGGCAGTAACTCCTACCACACTTTACTTGGGCAGAAAAGATTATCAACAATGTATGGTTATTGCTAAAATGATGCAATGGCGTAATTACGATACTCGGCTAACCATTTGTGATACCATTAGAGAAAAAGACGGGCTTGCCATGAGTAGCAGAAATATGCGTTTGAATGAAGTAGAAAGAAAGCAAGCACTGAAAATTATTGAATCGCTAACATTTATTAAAGAAAATATAAAAAAGGGAAATATTGAACAAGTAAAAAAAGATGCTACTCTTTTTCTTGAAAGCAATGGATATAGAGTAGATTACACAGAAATTGCAGATGCAGAAACATTGACATTGCAACATGAATGGGATGGAGAAAAAAAATTAGTGGCATTGGTGGCAGCTTATATAAATGAAGTAAGATTAATAGACAACATTGTTTTGTAATCAATAACGAATAACCATTATGAGAAAGAAAATTCTTTCTTCTTTACAATATATTATTTTTCTGGGTGGCGGCTTATTGCTCGTATGGTGGCAGTTGCATGGCATGACAGAGCAAGAGCGCATTGATTTTAAATATGCCATAACACATGCCAATTACCTATTGGTATTACCAGTAGTTTTAATGAATTTGACAAGCCATTTGGTAAGATCTATGCGATGGAAATTATTGATGGAACCATTGGGGTATAATCCCACGTTGAAAAATGTATTTGGGGTAACAATGGTTGGTTATCTAGCAAATTCTGCAGTGCCTCGCCTTGGGGAAGTGCTAAAGTGTACACTTTTAGCAAAATATGAAAAACTAAAAGTCGATAAACTAATTGGATCTATTTTAATTGAAAGAACTTTTGACCTAATTTGTTATGCAGTCTTTATCGTAATAACATTATTGATTCAGCTAGATTTACTTGGAAGTTTCATTGTTAAAGAATATACAGAATTTGAAAAAAATAATTTTTTGCCTATTTGGTTAGAACTAATCATACTTTTTATTTCCATCTATTTAGTGGCGCAGTTACTAAAAAAAATATTTTCTGCAAAATCAGAAAATAAATTCTCTATAAAAATAAAAAGTTTTTTATCAGGAATAGGAAGTGGTTTTATTGCAATTAAAAATTTGAAAGATAGAAAGCTCTTCATTCTACAAACACTTTTTATTTGGACAATGTATTTATTGCAAATATATATTGGTTTTAAGGCAATGGAAGGTACTTCACATCTTGGAATTAAACCTGCATGTTCAGTACTGTGTATGTCCACCCTAGCAATGATAGCAACACCAGGAGGTATAGGTGCTTTTCCATTATTAGTAATGAAAACACTTCTTATATATGCAATTATTGATACACAAGGTCAAGCATTTGGATGGCTTATATGGGGCATTAGTACAGGTTTAATAATTGTAGTAGGTTTAATTTCGTTGGTTTTATTACCATACATTAATAAGAAAAAAAATGAAATCGATACAGCAGATTCAACATAAAATTTATACACCTGAAGGGTTATTAAAACAAGTAAACGCTTGGCGTGTGCTCAATAAAACAATTGTATTTACCACTGGTATATTTGATATTTTACGAAAAGAAGATATAACTTTTTTAAACGAAGCAGCTTCTTATGGAGATATACTTATTGTTGCCATACTTACCAATGCTTCTATAAAAAGTACAAACAGCCCTACCCTACTTGTAAATGATGAAAATACCAGAGCATTATTATTGGCCTGTTTGGTACAAATAGATGCTGTCGTAATTTTTGAAGACGGTACTCCCTTAGAATTAATAAGACAAATAATGCCCAATGTAATGGTAAATATGGGTGACAATACTATAGAACAAATTGTTGGGGCAAAAGATGTGCTGGCTGCAGGTGGCGAGCTAAAAACGGTAAATATTATGTAAACTGAATGTGCTCTACAAAGAGTTGAATAAAAAAAATATCTAAAACTTCATATTAAGTTAACATTGTTTTAGTTTTTTTGTGTAACACATTTAATTCATCCTTTATAAAAAAAATATAATTGCTTCACAAAAAAACGATTGCGAGAGATATAAGCTGGCTTTCTTTCAACAGCCGAGTACTACAAGAAGCGGCCGATGATACTGTACCTATAAAAGAAAGGATAAAGTTTCTTGGTATTTTTTCAAATAATTTAGATGAGTTTTTCAGAGTTAGGGTAGCTGCTTTGCGCAAAATGGTAGAGTTAGGCAATAAGGCAAAAATGCATTTAGAGGTAGATCCTCAGAAAATATTAGACCAAATTCAACAAAAAGTACTCATACAACAAAAAGAATTTGAAAGAATTTGGAAAGAAATTTTAAGAAGTTTAAAAAAAGAGCACATACATTTAGTAAATGAGAAAAAATTATCTGCTTCACAAAAGCAGTTTATTCTCAATTATTTTAATGAAGAGGTACGCAGCAGCATTGTACCATTAATGATAGAAAGTTTAAATCAGTTTCCTGTTCTAAATGATAAATCTATTTATTTAGCCTGCAAACTTTCTAAAAAAGATGAGTCCATACCACAGCGATTTGCTTTGGTTTCTGTGCCGGTAAGAAATTTATCACGCTTTTTGATATTGCCCAGTAAAAACAATGAGCAATACATCATTTTGTTGGAAGATGTAATACGATTTTGTTTACCTCATATATTTTCTTTTTTTGGCTATGATGTATTTTCATCACACATAATAAAAGTAACTAGAGATGCTGAAATTGATATAGATAATGATGTATCAGGTTCTCTGATACATAAAATAGAAAAGGGATTAAAAAATAGAAAAAAAGGAAAACCGGTTCGTTTTGTATATGATAAAGAAATAGATGAATCATTGCTAAAATATCTTATCAAACGACTAGGATTATCTAAAGCAAACTTAATA
>JAYSWO010000341.1:0-9453 GCA_043717975.1 Ferruginibacter sp.
CTACTGTGCCCGTTGGTGGAAATGGAATAGTGATAGTACCAGTACCACCTATAGCATTTGCATACCATAACAAATTGGTACCAGTAGCCGTAAGCCCTGTTGAGGTTGCATTTTGACAATAGGTAATGGGCGTTGTTACCGCAGGTGCAGCAGGCGTTGCTTCAATTGTAACATTTATAACTGCTCTTGGCCCTTCGCAAGTGCCTAGCGTTTGACTAACATAATATGACGTGGTACCCACCGTTGTTGTAAGTGGTGTAGGTGCAGTTGCACTACCAGTGCCACCTGTAGGCGTAGTAAACCAAAGTACACCGGCACCTCCTGTAACGGTTAATGGCGTTGCGGTTGCGCCTTGGCAATAAGTTATAGGTGTGGTAACTGTAAGTAAAGCAGGAGCAGGATTTACCGTTACCGTTATTAATACCCTTGGGCTTTCGCAGCCGCCTATTGTTTGGCTTACATAATAAGCAGTAACACCTGTAGCTGCTGTAGAAGGCGTAGGCGCTGTAGCAGAGCCTATGCCACCAGTAGCAGCTGTGTACCAAAGTAAATTTGTGCCTGTTGCCGTTAATTGGGTTGCCGTTGCTCCTTGGCATAAACCAACTGCTGCAGTTACAGTAGGAGCTGGTGGTGATGCGTTTACTGAAAATGGAAAGGATGTAGGGAGCATGGGGTCATTACAAATATCTAATAAAGTATTTCCATCTGCACCGTTACTTACTACTAAACTATGAGCTCCTGCACTTAATGGATTTTGCAGATTAATAATGAGTTCTGTAAATGCATTAGAACCAGCATTACAAGTAGAACTTATGCTTGTAATAACATTTGTACCAATTGTAATAGACAGCTCTGAGGCCAAAGCAGATAAACTACTACATAAAATATCTTCGCTAAAAGTAACTCTTATTTGAGAGAGGTTACAGGCTACAGTTGTAACACTTGTGATTGTTGGCGCTAAAGTATTTGTTACAACCGCTGAACCTCCGGTAAAATTTAGACTATATCCTGAGCCAGATCCATTCCAATTAGTAACCATTAATAAATAATCACTACCTGCTGTAACAGGAAGTAGTCTATTATACCTTGATGTTGGTCCTGAACAATTAATGTCGCCAATCCCCGCAGGTGTGCAACCTGTAGAACCTGTAGTAGCACTTAAATTTAAGGATACCATTAAATTTGTAGTATAAACATCGCCTGGCTGACGATTGGTAATGTTCATAAGCTCCCAATCATAATCATCCCCAGCTGTATTTGGTGTTATTAAAAAACCAAGAGTCCCTGTTTGATAACAACGAAATTTATACCAAACGGAATTGTCTGATGTAACAATATCTGCAGGACAAACGCCAGCGCCTTGTGGTATGTTGGGGCCGGTACAATTAGGCAAATTTGTTTGTGAAAAAACGGTGGCACCACATACAGCAGTATTAGATTGTGCTGTACTACCAGGTCCCGAGCAAACTTGACCCTTAACAGAAAGCGACAATAATATAAGTCCAAAAAATAAAAAACGCATATATTTATAATTAGAACTATAAAAATACACAAAAAATGGCAACTCCCCCATATCTTAAAAAAGGCGATACCATTGCCATTACTTGCCCTGCGGGCTTTATGGCAGAAGAAAAAGTAGCTGTATGTGTAGAAACATTAAAAAAAGAAGGCTACAAAGTACTTATTGGCAAAACAGTGGGCAGTAAATCAATCAATTATTTTAGCGGTACGGATAGCGAAAGATTGAATGAAATGCAAGCTTATTTAGATGATACAACTGTAAAAGCCATTCTTTGTGGGCGTGGCGGCTATGGTACAGGGCGCATTATTGACAAGCTTAATTTTAAAAAATATGTAACCAACCCAAAATGGATCATAGGGTTTAGTGATATTACATTATTGCATTCGCATATTTTTACCAATTATAAAATAGCTACGTTACACGCACCCATGGCTGCAGCCTTTGCCAATGCTGCGCACAATCCTGCAAACGTTATTTCCTTACTTAAAGCATTGAAGGGAGAAAAAAATAATTATAACACAAAGCCAAATAAACTAAATAGAGTTGGACAAGCAAAAGGCAAATTGGTTGGAGGCAATATAGCCTTGCTTGCAAATGCAGTAGGCACTGCATCTGACATTAATACAAAAAATGGCATATTGTTTATAGAAGATATTGGTGAGCAATTGTATGCAATAGATAGAATGCTATACCAACTAAAACGAAGTGGAATGCTTAAAGACCTAGCAGCACTTATCGTTGGCGATTTTTCCGATATGCAAGATACAGATAGGCCTTTTGGAAAAACGATTTATGAAATAGTGAGCAATGTTGTTGCTGAATATGATTACCCAGTTTGTTATAATTTTCCTGTGGGGCATGGCAATGAAAATGTGGCGCTAAAGGTTGGGGTAAAATATACATTAGAGGTAAATAAAAAAGGGGCAAGCTTAGTAGAACTTTAATGATAGGTTTAAAATGGATTTTACCTTGTTTAGAAATTACTACCTCCAAAAAATATTCTTCATTGCTGCTGTTTTTTTTATATTTTTAACGCATGAGTATAAAAGCAATTGCTGTATTTTGTGGTAGCAAAGCAGGCAACAATAAAATTTTTGAAGAACATACCAAGGCCTTAGGAGAAATATTTGCAGAAAAAAACATTACCATTATTTATGGCGGCGGCAACAAAGGATTGATGGGGGCAGTAGCCAATGGAGCATTGGAAAACAATGGAAAAGTAATAGGCATTATACCTGAATTGTTAAAGGAGCAAGAGCATTTGCATGATACACTTACAGAAACGCATGTGGTGGCAGATATGCATATACGCAAAAAATTGTTGTACGAAAAATGTGACGCTGCTATTATTTTACCAGGTGGCTATGGCACGCTCGATGAAGTGTTTGAAATGCTTACATGGAACCAACTTAAAATACACAGTAAGAAAATATTCTTCCTAAACAGTGATGGATTTTACGACCACCTTATTGCACATATTACCAAAATGTACACCGAAAATTTTTTATATACGCATCCTATTGAGCAAATAACGGTCATTACCAATCCAAAAGATATTAGGCAATATCTTTAATAATCATCTCTGCTTTTTCTGTAACCACTACGGTTTCTACCTTGAAAAAGAGCAATGTTAAACCCCGCTCTTATCAATGGATCTATTCTTCCCAATTGGTCTAGGTAAGGAGAGTTTGGGTCTTTACCCACATCAAATAAAACAGAGAAATAATAGTATGTACCATTATCTTCGCTTCTTCCACTTGCAAAGCCTCCACCTATTAGATAACTTGTAGCACTTGTTTTTAGAACCTCCCTTGGAATATTAGTGTTGCTAGGAGGGATATATTTTTGAGTAAGAAAATTTCTTTCTACTTGTGCTTGTGCAAATAAAAAGTTTACTGGAAAAAGTCGTACGAATGCACCTGGCCCAATATTATTCTGACGAACTTTATCCCCTATTACAAAAAAATCTCTTTGTGACACATAAGTATAATTCATAGACAATGCTACATCCACATATTTATTTATGCTGTGACCAAAATGTGGGCCAAGGCCTACAGAAAAAGTGCCTTGACCAAAACCACCCCCAACACTGCCTCCTGTAAATAAATTTTCTTTTTTAAAAAAAGGTTTTTTCACATCATCATCTTCTTCTTCTTTCTGTGCATTTGCATTTATACTAAGCACACCTAAATAGATTGCTACGATTATTATCTTCTTCATCGTTTATTTATTTTGTATCAAATATTTTTCCTGTATTTAAAATATTATTCGGATCAAATACTTTTTTTATACCTCGCATGATGTTCAATGTTATTTCATCAAACATTATTGGGATGTATTCTTTTTGTATTAAGCCAATTCCATGCTCTCCACTAATAGTGCCACCCAATGATTTTACCAATGTAAACAATGCCTTTAGTGCAGGTATTATTTTTTCATTGTTGAGACTATAAACACAGCCTTCTTTTTTTATACGCACATGTAAATTACCATCTCCTGCATGGCCATACGACACTACTTCAAAATCATATTCAATGCTCAATGCCTTAATCCCTTTTATTAAGGCAGGTAGTGTAGCTCTTGGTACAACAGTATCTTCTTCCACCGTGTAGCCATCTATTTTTACGGCTTCAGCTACTCTGCGCCTAAGCTTCCACAATTCTGCTTTTTGTTGTGCATCATCTGCAAAATAAATTTCACCGCAATCATATTCTGTAAGCACAGTTGCGATGGCTTCTATCTCTTTCATCAATACTTCTGTGTCATTACCGTCCACCTCTATGATGATATGTGCTGCTACATCATCTCCTATAGTTATGGAACTACTGTCTACAAATTTGCTTACTATTTTTAATGCATTTGCTTCTACCAACTCCAATGCACTTGGCGTAAAACCTGCACGAAATATAGCACTTACTGCTGCACCTGCTTTTTCTAAATCGTTAAATGGTACAAGCATTAATAAATCATGCTTGGGGTGTGGAATTAATTTTAAAACAATTTTTGTAACCAACCCTAGCGTGCCTTCGCTTCCTACAATAAGTTGTGTAAGATTATAGCCTGTAGAATTTTTCAACACATTGGCGCCTGTCCAAATAATTTCACCGGTAGGCAATACCACCTGCAGGTTGAGTACATAATCTTTTACCACACCATATTTCACCGCTTTTGGGCCACCGCTATTTTCTGCAATATTGCCACCAATAAAACAGCTGCCATAGCTACTCGGGTCAGGTGGATAAAACAATCCTTTTTCCTTTACAGCATTTTGTAATACTTGTGTTATAACGCCAGGCTCTGTAGTTACTTGTAAATTGGCTTCGTCTATTTCTAAAATGCTATTCATTCTTTGAAAAGAAATAACCACGCCGCCTACATGTGGAAGTGCACCACCACTAAGGCCTGTACCAGCACCACGAGGTGTAACAGGTATTTTATGGGCATTGCAAATTTTCATTATCTCGCTTATCTCTTCTGCAGTGCGAGGCTTTAAAACGATATCTGGTAAAAAATAAAGGTTTTCGGTTTCATCTTTTGCGCAAATGTCAAGCGTTTCTTCGTCGGTAAAAATATTTTTTTCTCCAACAATATTTTTAAAAGCTTCAAAATGTTCTAAAAAAAGTGATTTGTTTTCAGCAACCATATTCATTCAAATAATTTATACAAAGTTCGGGGAAAAGTGGCATTGTTGAATTGAAAAATCGATAAATTGTTTCTTACACAGATTGAGTAAAGAATATAAGTACAAAATTTTTAGGCTGCGAAGTTTCTCCTCGGGAAATGTTTTGAAGTTTTTAAAACTTCGGGCATATTGTTTGTCTATCTGTGTTACCAGGATAAAATCCCTTCTTTACAATACTAAATTCTGCTGCACCTCTAGCGCCATTAAACTTGCTCAAGTTAGATATAGTAGCATCATAACTAAATGTAAAAGCCGTATTTTTTGTTTCGAAACCTAGTACTGGTATAATAGCATCCTTGTGTCTGTAATAAAGGCCAAAAATTAGTTGGTTCTCCCCAAATTCGCTAAGATTATAGTTGGCATTCATTCCTGCGTTTACTTCTATTGCATTGGTTTGTGTGGTAAAATAAATATTAGGATTTATAATTACCCTTGGGTTTACTTTTAAAATAGCATTTACAAACCCAATATGACGTACAGGTATTTTTCCTGTTTCTGTATTATCTCCAAAAAAAGTTTCTTTGGGTTTGTTTACATGATGAATAGAGTATCCTGCATTTATGTAAACGCTTTCCTTGGGAAAATATGCATAATTCATACCTACTTGCATATCATAATAATCAATATTAAAATTGGTAAATTGTACACTAGGTGAAATACTTGCATCAAAAAACTTTCCGTTAAATTGATCTGGAAATTTAAGGTTGGTTGGATCTATTCTCTTAGAAACGTACCCCAAATTAAACCCTGCGCTAAGCAAGCTACTTAAACCAAGCATTTGATGGTATGCCACAGAACCATAAAACTTATCGGAGCGCAATCCACCAGTACCCGCTTTGTCACTTAACAAAACACCGCCAATGCCCATCCAACCATTTTCTAATTTATTTCTAAACAATTGTGCATCCGCAAAAGCACTCATTGTTTTATAAGGAGTAGATAAAATACTATTCCACTGTGTTCTGTAATTTATTCCCACACGATAGTCTGCATCGGGTATAAAACCTGCATTTGCCGGGTTGGTAGTAAGTGGGGAATTAAAAAATTGCGAAAAATGTAAATCTTGCCCATAAGAAGATACACATGCTAAGATGAGAAAATGTATTATCAATATTTTTTTAATTCTTATCACTTTTATGTATTCTAAAGTACTAATTTACGAAATAACTTTCAACCTTGCTCCTTGAACCAATCTTTACCTCAACAATGTAATATCTCCCGTTTTTCTAATTTTTTCACCATCGGTAAGTTCTACATCCAATGTGTAACTATACACATCTATTGGTTGTAATTTACCTCTAAATGTTCCATCCCATCCAATTTTTTTGTTAGATGATCTAAAAATCATTTGCCCCCAACGGTTGTATATTCTCCAATCCATTTTATCAATGCCAAATCCACGCACATTTATTACACTATTTACGCCAAATCTGCCAGGTGTAAATGCATTGGGTACATCTAGCAATGGGTTTATAAGCACATTTACTGTCAATCTAAAAGTATCTGTACAACCTGCAATGCTATATGCTATCAACTCTGCGTTGTATATTTTAGTAGCATTGTATTCATGCACTGGTGCAAACGCTGTAGAGCTTTCTCCATCTCCAAAATTCCACAAATAACTATCTGCAAAGCTAGACAAATTGGTAAATCGTACAGGCACATTTGCTTCGGGTGGGTTGGGAGCCCAATCAAATCTAGCTTGGGGTTTTTGCACCACCCGTATATTTTTAAAAGCAGATACATCTACTTTGTTGCAGGTAGTAGAGTCAAAAGCTGTTAAACGATATTTATAATTACCTACAGGCAATGGAGCAAATATTGGTACAAAGTCAGTAGAGCTAGCAATGAGCACATTTGTAGTAGCATCAAACAATTCCCATAGCCAAGATAACCCAGCATCTGATTCATTTCTAAAAACAGGCACGTAAGGAGCGCACCCAAGGTCACTCGAAAATGGTTTTGCCGTTACATTATCATTTATACGAAGGGGTATAATGGTATCTTTTGGAGAATTGCAAAAACGATTATCTACTACGGTAAGTTTTACGTTATATGTACCAGAAGAAGGAAAAGTATGCGGAATAATTTCAGAGAAATTAGCGGTATCTAATGGTGAACCGTCTCCAAAATCCCATATAAAAGTTTGTGGCAAGAACCCTATACTTGGTATAGATAATGAAACAGATGTATTGGTGAATGCATAATCTTTACTTGTGCATGCTCCCACTTTTGTATTCGTAAAACTAGGCCTAACTTGATCTCTACCTGTTCTTATGGTAATGTAAGAGGTATCTCTTTGGTTACAAGTTGAAAGATCTTCTGCAATTAATCTTACTCTGTAAACACCTACATTGTTAAATGGCCAAGTAATATTAGGTACAGTGGTGGTAGCATCTACAGCATTTTGCTGACCCGGTGCTGCACTATTAAAATTCCAGTAATAGGTTACACCTTTTGCTCTTAAATCTTTAAAATTTACGACCAAAGGTATACAACCCAAAGAATCATTGATTTCTCCATCAATTTCTGATTGTACTTGTGCACCAATACCTGCAAAATTCATTTCTATTTTTACTGCTGCTTGATTGCAAGAAGTGCTGCCATTAGTAGGCCCCCATACACCAGGTGTTATAGGGAATATTACACTGGGCTGACTTCTTCCACCACAATTTGCGCATATTGCTTGATAAATAATGCCATTGGCATCAAACCTGCTTGTGCCCCCATCCACATGATCTCCCAATCCGCCATTCTGACCAAAATGTGAGCCAAAAAGTTGTGACTGAGCATCTTTTCTAAGTACAAAAAAATAAAAATCTGCAGCATCGGGGGCAAAAATACCTGTTAGTGGGTCTACTGATGGCAACCCATTGGTATTGCCAGTTGAATAACCTTGATTGACATTGATACCACCACCCCAGCCTGATACATATACATTTTCGCAACGATCTACTAAAAATGCTACGGGGGAAATATTGGGATCTGTAGACGCAGTACCAAATGTAGTAGAATATACAAATGCTGATAAATCAGGTTGTAATTTTGAAATAAATTGTTTTGCACCTGCATTAACAAATGCTGCGTTTAGTACTTGCCAAGAACCTGTAGATGTACCCATCACATAAGGAAATCCTACTTTATCAAATTTTAATCCATATACCAAATCTACTCCGCTAGTACCTAAGTAGGATGTTTTAATAATAGCTGAGCCATTTAGGGGGAGGTAGGTAACAAAACCATCAATACCTCCTTGAGAATTTGGATACACGGAACCTGTAGTATTACCTGGTAAATTACCGCTAGAAGTAGCCCCACCAATATACAAGTTATTGGTAGAGGGATTTATGGCAGCTACAAAACAAGCGTCATCTCCACTTCCACCAAAATAGGTAGAAAAAAATAAACCTGAAAGGTCTGGAGTAAGTTTTAAAATAACTCCATCTTGTGCTCCTCCAAATGTACCTTGTAGGGCAAACTGCACAGGAAAATTATTAGATTGCGTACATGATGCCAAATACACATTATTACTAGCATCTAAAATAACCTCGCTCCTAGCATCATCTCCATAGTTTCTTCTTAGACTACTAAAACCTGTTGGCCCTATATATTTTGGACGAATGTTTACACCATCATCGCTAGAGCCTCCTATTTTTACTGAACCAACTAACCCAGTACCAGCTGCATTTAATTTTGTAATAACAATATCAAAACGGGACCCACTTGCTGATATGCCTGTTCTGAGTGGATAATTAGACGAGTTTGATCTGCCGGCTATTACCAAATTACCTGAGCCATCTGTTATCATACTATGTGGTTGTTCGTTTCCATTCCCTCCTATATAAGTAGCATATAATCTAGTGCTTCCATCTGCAGAAAATTTAAATATACCCATATCTACTCCTCCAAAATCTCCCTCAGGCGAACCCCCATTATATTGTGTTTGAAATGCCCCTGGCGAAACGGGATATCCAGTACCAAAAACAACACCACCGGCAAAAAAACTTCCATCGGGCCCGGGTGTAGCAGTATAACCCCAATTATCTACAGCACTACCTGTAAACGTTGAAAAAATAAGTTGAGGATCTATAACGAGTGTAGCTGTAGCATCATAATTTTTAATACTAAAGGTTACTACATTGTCTTTTATAATAAATTTTGTACTTACATCAGATTTTCCTTTGGTATTGGTTTGATAAGTGTATGGCTCCAATTCTTTTATATCTCCTAATGGTGTCCCTATCACCAG
>JAYSWO010000342.1:0-9395 GCA_043717975.1 Ferruginibacter sp.
ACTTTGGGTAGAGGCATTTGGCGTAGCGATTTGTATGGCAATTGTGCGCCATTTTTAACGCTTGGTAGTAATGTACAAGGCAAGTATTTTTATCAAACAGCAGGTGTTCTTCAATCTGCACAGAGCATGAGTGGTAGTTATGGTAATGAGTTAAGGTATAGAAGTCCTGTTCAAATAAGACTCACCAACGGGTTTAGAGCATTTAATGGTTCTTATTTACATGCCATTATTGGGCCATGTGGACAAGGCGTTTTTAATAGAGCTAATGCGGATACAATAACAAGAATAAAAGCTCTTCCATTGCCTGCAAAAAAATAAAACAAGCAGCTTAAGACAAAATATTTATTTATATTTAAAAATGAAATGTTGCATCACAGTAATATTATTATTAACATCTACTTTGCTGTATGCACAACCTTTTCAATACAAATTCTTTACCAGCAAAGAAGGGCTTAGCAGCAATAATATAAATGCAATGGCAAAAGATGCCAATGGTTTTTTATGGGTAGCTACAAACAACGGACTAAATCGTTTTGATGGAAACGCATTTGATGTTTTTTATAATAACCCAAAAGATAGCCTTAGTATAGCTAGCAACGGCGTGCAGGATATATTCATAGACAGTAAAAAAAATATATGGCTAGGCACTTTTGCAGGCATAAGTAAATTTAATAGTCATACACAGCTGTTTGAAAATTATGCGCCCGATACGATGTTAATGCCAAAAATCAGTCCAGCCTTTTTTGCGTTAAACGAAGATGACAAAGGAAATATATGGGTAGGTGGTTGGTACGATTTATTAATTTTTAACCCTGTCACAAAAAAATTCAGCAGCAGTGGCTGGGCAGGCTTTGCCAATAAAGTAAAACCTGTAAATGGTTATCATAGCCGAGTTGTTGTTTTAAGTATCGAAAAAAAAACTGCGCAAGAATTTTGGGTGCTTACAACCTACGGGCTCTTTAGTGTAAATTCCATTACACTTGCATTTCAGTTTTATCCAAATCAAAAAATACGGGATTATTTTGGATGTAGCATTTCATACATTGATAAAGAAAATAATTTATGGATAAATAGCTATAATGCAGGAATTTTCTTTTTTAATACTGCCAGCAAAACTTGGGAAAACTACACTTTGCCTAACTCCTATTTTAAAGCTACTATATGGGACATAGCTAGCGGTATTAACCCATACAGTGGAGATACACTTATTTTTTGTGCAAATAAAAGTTTGGTTTTTTTTGATAAAAAGAAAAAGCAGTTTTTACATACCATTACTAATGATAAAGAAGACGAATTTTCATTGCCAAGTGCATACTATAATAATATTTTTAAAGACAGCGGCTTTTATTGGCTTATGACTAATGGCAATGGTCTTATCAGAATGGCTAAACCAAACAGCCTTTTTCAATATAACGAATTACCCTCATTACCTAAAGGATTGTATAAGATTTTTTCCTCAAAAAGCACTAATAAGCTGATTGCTGGGGATTTTAGCAGTAAAACGGTTTTTTTTAATCCCTTTACAAAAGAGAGCAAAACGCTAAACCTACATAAGGCCAATCAAGCCAACAGTATTATGGGGTATGCAGAAATAAATGCAACAACTGCATTCTTGAGTACCGATAATAATTTATATACATTTAACCCTACCAGTTTGCAATTGGTAGAAATCAAGTTACCAGAGAAGAAATTTAAAGAGAATGACTATTCTGTGCGAACCATAGTGATAGATAAACAAAAAAACCTTTGGATAAGAAGTAGAAATCAGGGAATATTTTCTTACAACCCACTTACAGGCAGCACAAAATTTATAGACATTGCAATGCCTTCTCAAGAAAAAGAATATACAGCCTTGTGGTACGACAGTATTAGTAATGCTTTAATTGTTTCCGTAGCAAATGAAGGAATTTATTTGTATGATATTGAAAAGAAATCCACCCAGCATTTCTTAATGAATGTACCGCCTTCCCAAAGAGGAGCAAATATTAGTGCCATAGTTGGTTACACAAATGGGGATATTTATATGACGGATAATTTTAATGGTTTATACTTTTTTAATGTTGTACACAAAGCATTTAAACAGTTTACTACTTATGATGGTCTTATAGATAATATTTGCCATTGGCTAACCATAGATAGCAAAGGCTATTTGTGGATTGCGACTTATTCTGGCTTAAGTCGTTTAGATACGGGTATAAATCAGTTTATAAATTTTCCTAATGAAAAAAATTATTCCGTTTACTCTAATGCCCTCACTTCAGATAACAATGGGCATATTTATCAAGCAGCACAAAATGGAATTGGTTATAATACATGGAATACAAATGATTTTTTAAACGCCCCATCTATTGGTAAAATATATTTACGAAACAGTAACCTAAATCAAAAAAATATTCCATTGGATGCTGTTTATAAATTCTCCGCATCAGAAAATAATATCAGTTTTCAGTTTGGCTATTTATTATTGGGCAATGACGATGCTGTTCAGTTGCAGTATAAATTAAATAATGCTGACTGGATTTCGTTAGGTAAGGATGGTAAAATTTCTTTTTCCAATCTTTCAGCAAACGACTATAGATTATTTGTGAGGGAAAAAGGATCTTCCTTAGCACCACTGTTTATCCAATTTGACATAGCGCCGCCATTTTACAAAACTTGGTGGTTTATTTTACTCTCCGCTTTAAGTATTTTTTTACTTACCTACTTTTTTGTAAAATGGCGTGAAAAAAACATAAGAACCATAGCAGCAGAAAAATTGAAAGTGCAGCAACTACATGCCGAGCAATATAAAAACAAACTGGAGGTGGAAAAAATTATCAATTATTTCTCTACTTCATTAACCGATAAAAATACCGTGGATGATGTGTTATGGGATATTGCTAAAAACCTTATTGGTAGATTAGGATTTGTAGATTGTATGATTTATTTGTGGAATGCAGATAAAACAAAAATGATACAGAAAGCTGGCTTTGGCCCTAAAGGTTCTACTGAAGAAATTATGAAAAATCATTTTGATGTATTGCCAGGGCAAGGCGTAGTAGGCTATGTAATGCAAACAAAACAAGCAGTATTAATACCCGATACTTCAACAGACAGCCGCTACAGACCCGATGAAATGGTAAGGCTGAGCGAAATAGCCGTTCCTGTTATTTTTAATGACGAACTAATTGGTGTGATAGACAGTGAACATCTCGATAAGAACTTTTTTACTTCCCAGCATCAGCAGATAATGAGTACCATTGCTACATTAATGGGCGATAAGATAAAAACAATAGAAGCAGAAGAGTCGCTTCGGCAGCAGCATAATCAAATGCATGTTATGAATGAGCAGCTATCCAACGCCAAACTGGAAGCATTGCGCAGCCAGATGAATCCGCATTTTATTTTTAACTGTATAAGCAGTATCGATAATTTTATTTTGGACAATGATGCTACCAATGCCAGTGCATATCTCAATAAATTTGCAAAACTTATCCGAAACATTTTAGATAATAGCAGAAACAACGTAGTATCATTTTGGAAAGACTGGGAAACGCTTTCTTACTATATAGATTTAGAAAAATTAAGAAGTAACAATAGTTTTTCTTACAATATTGTGGCTGACCCCGAATTGCTAAATGGTCATTATAAAATACCACCACTTATTATTCAACCATATGTAGAAAACGCCATACTTCATGGCTTAAGACCGTTGCAAAATAGACCTGGTTTGTTAGAAATTAATGCATCTTTGATAAATGGTATATTGCAGTATACCATTAGGGATAATGGTATTGGTAGAGATGCAAGTAGCCAACAACCGAGCATTAAAAAAGACCACGATTCTTTTGGTTTGAAACTTACAGAACAACGCATCAATTTATTTAATACTGCATTAAATGATGCTATTCATATTGAAGATTTGAAAGATGGGAATGGCAATGGATTAGGCACTTTAATTACGATATCATTAAAAGTATAACAAATGATAACAGCCATTTTAATAGACGATGAAGTAAATAGCAGAAATGCTTTACAAAAAAAAATAAAGGCAAACTGCCCAGCTATACAAATAGTAGCAGCGTGTAGCGGTGCGGAAGAAGGCATTGTTGCTATAGAAAAGTACCAGCCACAAGTGGTGTTTTTAGATGTAGAAATGCCTCGTATGAATGGGTTTGCTATGTTAGAAAAAATTGCCAATAAAAATTTCAACATCGTTTTTACGACCGCGTATAACCAATATGCCATAAACGCTATAAAGTTTGGCGCTTTCGATTATTTGGTAAAACCGATAGATGTGGAGGAGCTTATTATTGTTGCAAAAAGATTAAACGATCACAAACAACATTTAAACAATAGCGAGCGTTTGGATATATTATTAAACCAACTAACACCTGCCAGCAAAAGCAGTATACAAAAAATAGCCATTGCTACTCAAACCGGATTAGAGTTCATACCCATAGATACAATCGTTTATTTGGAAGCTATTGGAAATTATACGCAATTGCATTTTACAGACGGCAAAAAATTGATGGCTTCCAAAACCTTAAAAGAGTTTGAAGATTTATTGGAGCATCATTCATTTTTTAGGATTCACAATGCATCGCTGGTAAATTTGGTTTTTGTAAAAAAATATATTAGGGGCGATGGCGGGCAATTACAATTGTGCAATGAAATCGTACTGGATGTGGCACGAAGAAGGAAAGAAGAATTGGTAGAAATGCTGATAAAATTTGCACCTAAAATTTGAGCTTTTTTAAAATACATACCTTATTAATGCAACTTTGTGATTGGTTTTTAGTAGGCAATAGTACAAAGATTTTGCAAAAATGTAGCCTATTTTGCCTGTTAGTTTTGGGTATTTCGAGCAATAAAATACGCAATTCTAGTTGCAACTTCATGGCATAGGAGTTGGTATTAGGTCTTTAAAAACATAAAACCAACCACACTAACATTTATAATTCCTAATCAACTTTTCTCAGCCTATTTTTTTTAAAAAGCCTTTTACTCCACCATGTTTAAAATAAAATTTTACAGATATATAAGAAATGTTTAATTTCATTCTTTTATAGCGTTGTTTATCCCCCCACAATAAACAAAATTTCTTTACCAATATTTTCCGTTCAAGTATTTTTATTTAACAAACGAAGTTTAATTGGCATTTTGCTATGCCAATTTTACGAACATAAATTTTAATAAACGAATGAAAAAACAATCGAAGAAAATGCTACATATCGCTAAAATTTGCCTTTTATTATTTGGCTTTATCGTAAGTGAAAAAAACCTTTTAGCCCAAAAAATAGCCGTAGTTGGTATTGACCATTCAAGTCCTACAGCAAATGGAGGCGATTATGATGGTATTAGCTTTACAGCTACTGAAAATCTTGTTGCTGGTACAGTTTTCTATTTTACCAATGGCATATATGATGCTCCTAATACCAGGTTTAGGTCATTAAGTGCCGCGGATGATGGTAATAAATTCGTTGTTAAATATACTGTACCTGTTGGTGGCGTTGCTAAAGGAGTGGTCGTTTATATTCAAGAAACGAATCAGACCAGCAACACAGTTGCAACTACTTGTAGTTCGGGTTCTTGTGGTTCAGCCACTTTCCTTGTTTATAATGGTGCTGCTTCAAATTTTTCCATTGGCTCCGTCGTGATGGGTGTTTGGGGGTATAGCGATACGGACGATAATCCGCTTAATGGTATCACTACCGTTCACTCTGTGTTATTTGAGGGCTGGTTTGATTCAGTTTCTGGTATTCAGACTGTAGGTAATATTCCTACTAATATGAACCCTATAGGCAGTTTTCCAAATGCTATTATTACAGATGGAATATTTACTACCTTACCCACAGGAACTTTTAATATTGTAGAGTTCAAACCGAGTTTGAGAAGTGGAGCTGTTTCAAAATTGAACTTAGAAGACCCTTCTAATTACGATAAATTTGTATTAGGAGCTACCACTTTGTCCACAATGCCATTTGCAAATCTTAATTTGGTTGCCGCTAATCCTACGGTAGGGGTAACCGTTTCTCCAAGTTCGGTTACTGAAAATGGGGCAACTAATTTAATTTATTCTTTTACGCTTTCAGTAACTGCAGCAAGTAATATCACGGTAAATTATACAGCAACTGGTACAGCAACAAATGGCTCAGACTATGGTGCTATCTCAGGTACAGTTGTTATTTTAAGTGGTTCCAATACCGCTACAGTAACAGTAAACCCAACAGGCGATGCAACCCTGGAGCCTGACGAAACAGTTACACTTACCGTAACCACGGGTACAGGTTACGATTTAGGTAGCCCAGGTTTAGCAACCGGCACCATTACCAACGATGATACAGGCACTTCTTTACCCAAAGTTGCATTGGTAGGTATTAATCATGCCGATGCAGGAGGAAATCCAACACATTTAGACGGCTTTTCTTTTGTTGCATTAGAAGATATTGCTTCCGGTACTGTGGTGCATTTTACCAGAAGAATTTATGATAAATCAACCTTGGTTTTTAGTAATTTCTACACAGGTACAGTTAAATGGACTGCTGGTACAGGTGTTAACAGAGGCGATGTTTATACGGTGATGGAAACATCAGCAGATGTGTTTGCCGTTACTTGCTCAGACGGTAGCAATTGTGGAACCATTACAAATATTGATGCTGGTTTTACAATTCCTACAACCGGTATAGCAATGTTTGCTTACGCTGATAATAATGATAACCCAACAGACGGGGTTACAGAAATTTATGCTGCATTACATACGGGCGACTTGATTGCATTTACCAATGGTGGAGCTATTCCCGCTAACTCAAATCCTGCATCTGTTTATCCAAATGCTGTGGTAATTGATAATTTTCCCAATGCAAACCCAGGACGTACAGAATATAAATTTCCAACAGAGCGGCAGGTAACCGTTACCAGAACATTGCTTGTAAATACTGCAAATTGGTTACATGCACAATCAAGCGCTACAGCCCTTTCTACGGTTCGCTTTACCAATATTATTGTAACAAGTGGTACGGCTAACCCATTATTAACGGTAACAGTAAGCCCGAGTGCAGTATTGGAAAATAGTGGAACAGGTATGGTTTATACATTCACTTTATCTCAAAATGCTACAAGCAACATTGCCATTAATTTCGGAGTAAGTGGCACAAGTATTTTTGGTACGGATTACACACAAATAGGCGCAAGCAGTTTTACAACCACCACCGGCTCCATTACTATTGCAAGTGGTACAAATACAGCCGCAATAACGCTTACACCTGTTGCTGAAACTATACTTGAACCCAATGAAACTATTGTACTAACGATTAATACCGGTACAGGCTACGATGCTGGAAGTCCCAATGTGGCTACGGGAACAATAACAAACGACGATATTAAAAATGTAAATAATCTGGTTGCAATTATTGGAATGAACCATGGAGGAAATGCTACAGAACCAGATGGTTTTAGTTTTGCAGCAAGCCAAAATATTGCAGCTGGCACAGATATATATTTTGTGGATGGTCTCTTCAACAATACATCTTTAAGTTTTGGTACGCTCGAAGCCGTAGTGAAATACACGGTACCTGCAGGTGGATTAGGCAAGGGACAAGTAGTGTATGTGGTGGAAACAGGGCAAACAACCAATATGTTTTCAGTCTCTTGTTCGGCAGGTTCTAATTGTGGAACGGCTACTTACATAACTCAGGCTATACCAACAGATTTTAGTTGTGCAATATCAGGGGATAATTTGTACGCTTACACTGATACGGATGGCGACCCCACTAATGGCATTACAGATGTACATGCTTTGTTTTATGCCATCAATACTGCTATTCCTAGTTTAGAAAATCCGACAACGGTTTTTCCAAATGCTGTTGTGGTATCTGGCTTTGGTAGCGCATCCCCCAATCGTACAGAATATAAATTTGCAGCCAGCGAAAGGTCGGCGCCAATAAATTTGACTAATATTCAAAACACAGCTAATTATCTAATTGCACAAACTGCACAAAATTTATCAGTGATTCCCTTTACAGGTTTAAGCTTATGTCCTGCTACTATTACAGGGCAACCAGCTGCCGCTAATCTGTGTGCAGGTGCTAACACTTCCTTTACGGTTACAGCAACCGGAACAAATCTTACTTACCAATGGCAGGTAAATACTGGAGCTGGTTTTACCAATATTGCAAATGGAGGAATTTATACTGGCGCCACTACTGCAACAGTAAGCTTAACCACTGTACCGATTGCTAACAATGGATTCACGTATCGCTGTGTGGTAAATGATTGCGTTACATCAAATGCTGTAGCGTTAACGGTGAATGCATTACCAACAATAACATTGGGTGTGGTTCCATCTGCTTGTGCTGGGGCTACTTCATTTAGCATTCCTTATACGGCAACTACAAATTCACCCACTACGTATTCAATTTCTGGTACGGGTTTTACAACTGTAACCGATGCTGTTTTACCTGCAACAACAATTATTGTTAACTTAACAAGCGCAGCAGTTTTTGGTACAAACCCAACCTATAATTTAACTGTAAAAAATGCAAACGGATGTTTATCTACAAATGTTGCTGGCACCATAACGGTAAATGCAAGTTCACTTCCAACTACTACCCAAACGGCTACGCAAAGTGTAAGTAACAATTCTATTAGTGGCACAGGTTGTGTATTAGTAGCAAATGTATTGCCCAATGGGGCATCACCTGTTGCAGGAAATGTTACGGCTAAGGTATGGATTGAAACTTCACAACCGGCACAATTTTTAAAAAGGCATTATGAAATAACACCGGCTAATAATGCAGCAAATGCTACAGCAAAAATTACTTTATATTTCACCGATGCCGAGTTTAGTGCGTTTAATACCCAAACCATTGCACCTGCATTGTTGTTGCCTATTAGCACAGATGCTCCTGCTACCATCATTGCACGCAAAGCAAACCTTCGTATAGAAAAACGTGCCGGTACCGGCGATGCTAACGGCACATTGAACTCATACCTTGGTACTGTAACTACTATTGATCCTGCCGACGCAGATATTAATTGGAATGCCTCTGCAAGCCGCTGGGAAGTAAGTTTTAATATAACAGGCTTTAGCGGCTTTTGGGCGAAAACACAACTGGGGGTATTGCCCTTAAACTTATTGGAATTTACCGGTACAAAAACTAGTAACGGTAATTTATTGCAATGGAAAACATCACAAGAAGTAAATACAAAGTCTTTTGAAATAGAGAGACAGTTGGTAGTAGGCAATGGGCAGTGGGCAACAATAGGTATGCAAGCAGCAGTGGGCAGTGGTGCAAATAGTTATAGTTATATTGATGCTGATAAAATGAGCGGTACCATTTTCTATCGTTTAAAAATGAAAGACGTGGATGGAAGATTTACGTATTCTAATATTATCAAGCTTAATAATCAACTAA
>JAYSWO010000343.1:0-3744 GCA_043717975.1 Ferruginibacter sp.
CCTGCTATGGCTTCGGCAAAAGCAATGCTGGTATTTTCTGTTGGTTTTACCACAGGTACTATACGCTGCTTGCGTTTTATACCAAGCAGTATAAACAGCAATAATGAAAATAAACTTATAAAAAATGCAGCCTTCAGCGGTGGGTATTTCATTATTTCACTAAGGGTAGAACCACTTTTATTATTGCTACCATAATTTTTTCTGGCGTAATAATTATCCCAATACACATTGGTTGGGTTTGCAGGTAGCATTTGCAAAGCTTCTTGCCAATACTTATAATTATTTTTGGTTAGTAAAAAATAATTGCTAAAAGCCCTTGGCTCGCATTGAAAATAAATTCTGCCCTTGCCCCACATAAAAGCAAACATATTGGTTTCGTCTTGTTTGTTTTTACCAGCCTTACGTGCATATGAACTATTGAGCTCAGAAAAATAATTGCTAAAAGGGTAGTAGTAGTAATGGAAACTATCTGTATAAAGCGACAAATCTTCGGTATAACTTATAGATGTATTTTCGTAAGGTATTTTGGTGAAAAAGTTTAATCGCTCTGATTGTTTGCAATAAATTTTATTCATGAGTAGTGTATCAAATCTACCAGCAGAAATAAAAGCGGTATTGCCTTTGTACACAAATTCTAATAAAGCATCTGCATCTTTTTCGGTAACGTAATAATTTCTGCTGATGTTTACATACACAGCACCTGTATCGTATGTCCAAGAATAATTTTCTGCAAATTCTTTTTTGTTTATTTCTATGTCATTATTTGGATAAGCCGTTTTAAAAATAGAGTAGGCTACCGATGTGCCAAATGGTTTTGTGTCTTGATAAGAAAAACTTTCTCTTAAATCTGGCAACAGTGATTTTTTTGGCGTACACGCTTGCAACATACTTAGGAGTATGCATATAAAAAGGATATATTTATTTTTTACGCTCAACATTTATATGCGCTTTAAAAATTCGTTGAATTTGTTTTCAATACCATCAAAAGTTTGTTTTTGCACAGCAATATTACCATACCATATGTATTCGTAATACAATGCTAGCGACGAAAATTCGTTTCGCTTGGCTTGCGGCAATTCTCTTGCGTAAGCACTGTTTGTTTTGTCTGCCGCAAACCGTATCAATTCTTTGTCATTTAATTTTTGCAATGTTTTTAAAAATAGATAACGCATGGCTACCCTCAAATCGCCTGCTGCGTATGCTTTGCGTTGTAGGCTTTCAAAATCACTCTCCATATTGTTGTCTATTTCTGCTTGCTCTTCTAGCACATTTTTTGCTTTTTTACCACTCGTGCCAAATAAACCTTTGCTTAAAAACAATCGGTAAATAATAAAAGCTACTACGCTGCCTCCAATAAACCACAACAATAATTGTAAGAAACCTGAGTTTAAAAAACGTTCAAAGCCAGACAGTCCATTGTTTAGGTCCCTACCTTTTCGCATGGCTTTTTGAGCTTCGTCGTCTTCTTTTTGTTGCTTATCTCTAAGCAGACTATCAATGTTGTTTATCCATGCATATTTTTTATTTTCTTTCCAGCTGTGTAAGCTATCTGGGTTTATTATTAGCTCTCTAAAGTTTACCGTTGTATCTTGTATTACATCTTCTGCAAAAGTAGAGGTATAGTCTTTGGTAGTTATCACATTGTCCTCTGTAATATTTGGATCTTCAACATCATCGTGTGTTCTAAAAACGGTATCGCTTGGAGGTGTTTCATCATACGAATAGCTTTGTGCTTGCAATTGTGCCACACAAAAAATTGAAACAATAAAGACTGCTATTTTTTTATGCATCGGCTTCTTGCAATCGAGATACGATGCCATCTTTTTTTATAAAATATCCTTTGCGGGTGAGTATGATAGGCCAGATAATAAAGTACCAAACAATTAAAATAAAGGAACTCGCCAATATTAAAACACTTACCCATGTTGGCATACCATCGGGCTTACGGTCAAACGTATCACTCATGAGTTGTGTTACATGGCTTTCTAAAAAAGCAGCAGTAATAAAAAATGGTATTAAACAAATTAAAATTTTTGCAGCATCTTTTGCGTTTCTTTTAAAAGATTCCATTCTGGAATATGTACCAGGAAAAAGAATGCCTGTAGCCAAAATAAAACCTGACACTCCGCCAATAATAATAGAAGCAATTTCTAATGTGCCATGTATCCAAACTACCAAGATAGATTTCATTCCCAAACCATTTGCAAAAAACATGTGTTGAAAACTACCAAGCATAATACCATTGCCCCACAATATTTGTAGTGTAAAATAACCGAGTGTAAAACCACCTATAAAAGTCATGAATGCCACTCTTATATTATTAAAACCGATGCGCATAAACATGTTAAATTTATTTTCATCTTTATACACTCCAAATGGATCTCCTTTGGCAATATTATCTTCGGTCATACGCACATAATCATCGCCTAAAATACCCCTCACAAAATCTGGGTTGTGTATAGATGAAAAAACACCAATGGCTACAAAAGTGCAAAATAAAATAGTGGTAAATAAAAATGTGCGGTGGTGCCTTCTAATAATAAGTGGTAATTCATATTTCCAAAAAGTGAAAATGCGACTGTATTTTTCTTTCTTGTTTTTGTAAATATTTTGATACACTCCTGCGGCTAATCCAATAATCCATTTGGTGGCTTTACTTTTTGGGTAAAATGTTTTGGCATAAGCCAAATCGTCCATCAAGGTTATAAAACGTTCAGATGCTTCGTCTGGGTCAGTCGTTTCTTCTTGCTGATAGGTTTTCCATTTCTCCGCATTTTTCTTAATAAACATTGCCTCCCTCATAACTAATATCGCTGTGTTTTATTTTTATTGTTACAATTTCTTTCTTTTTTCATTAATAAAAAAATATCCTTTTTAATTATTTATAAATTTACGCATGTATCTTGCAAATAGATGGCTACCGTACAAATAAATACCGCCTTTAATGTAGGGCTCGATTTTGAAATTGCCGCTTTTCATAAGCGTTTGCTTGCCTATATCATCGATTTTGTGATTTTGGCTATCTATCTGTATTCCATGAAGTATCTTTTGTACGATGGGTTAAATCTTTCTTTAGAAAATAGTATGGGTTTTGATATATTGATTATTTCTATCCCAATGCTATTTTACTCGTTGCTTACAGAAGTGTTAATGAATGGACAAACTTTGGGAAAAAAAGTAATGCAAATACGAGCCATAAGTTTAGAAGGTGGTGAACCAACTTTTGGACAATTTGTATTGCGCTGGATAACCAAGTTTTACGAATGGCCTTTTTTGTTTGGATACATATACTCCGCAGGGTTTAATATTATTGGTTATGCAATGATTACTTGTTTTTTGGGAATAGCTGTTGTTATTACAATCCTCTCTACCAAAAAAAACCAGCGCTTTGGCGATTTAGCTGCTGGTACGGTGGTGGTAGATGCTAAAACTTCTATGAACATAAACGATACCATTTTTATAAATGTAAATACCAACAATTATAAAGTGGCATATCCTGAGGTAATGCGTCTTTCAGACAATGATATTAATACCATAAAAACCGTACTTACCCAAGCTCGTAAAAACCACAACCATGATATTTGTATGCGGGTAGAATATAAAATAAAAGATGTACTCAAAATAGAATCTAAATTATCTTCTATAGATTTTTTAGAAAAGCTATTAGAAGATTATAATTTTTTGGCAACAAAGGAATAGCATTATCTAAAAGAGTTAAACATTCCAAAAGCGCTTGCAATAATT
>JAYSWO010000344.1:0-3743 GCA_043717975.1 Ferruginibacter sp.
TTGAATGATTAGTAATATTGTTCTCAGAGAGTACGGAAACAATATATTTTGAAGGAGTAAGACGAATGAGGAGCACCCCGCAAGTACTTTTTGCAAACACAACATTTCTTAAAAATTATATACATGAATATCGAACCGCTTTTGGCTGATAATAAAGACCGCTTTGTACTTTTCCCAATAAAGCATCAAGACATTTGGCAAATGTACAAACAAGCAGAAGCAAGTTTTTGGACAGCAGAAGAATTAGACCTTACTACAGACGTACAAGATTGGGCTAACAAGCTTAATGATGATGAGCGTTATTTTATAAAACATGTACTGGCATTTTTTGCGGCAAGCGATGGAATTGTAAATGAAAACCTAGCAGTAAACTTTTTAAAAGAAGTACAATATCCAGAAGCACGTTGTATGTACGGCTTTCAGGTAATGATAGAAAATATTCATAGCGAAGCCTATTCATTGTTGATAGATACTTACATTAAAGATGTGGTAGAAAAAGATAGATTGCTTAGAGCAATAGATACCATAGAGTGCGTACAGAAAAAAGCAGAGTGGGCACTTCGTTGGATAGATAAAGGAACTTTTGCAGAAAGGTTAATTGCTTTTGCTGCGGTAGAAGGGATATTTTTCTCGGGTTCTTTCTGCTCTATTTTTTGGTTGAAGAAAAGAGGGTTGATGCCAGGACTTGCTTTTGCAAATGAATTGATCAGTAGAGATGAAGGATTGCATTGCGATTT
This sequence comes from Ferruginibacter sp., assembly GCA_043717975.1. Taxonomy (GTDB): domain Bacteria; phylum Bacteroidota; class Bacteroidia; order Chitinophagales; family Chitinophagaceae; genus Ferruginibacter. The sequence continues at coordinate 738 of JAYSWO010000344.1, forward strand.
TGCTTGTATGCTGTACACACAGCATTTAGAAAACCCATTACCAAAAGAAACGGTAACACAAATTATAAGAGACGCTGTAGAAATAGAAAAAGAATTTGTAACAAGCGCATTGCCCGTAGGTTTAATAGGTATGAACTCAAAATTAATGTGCGATTATATTGAGTTTGTAGCAGATCGTTTATTGGTAGCATTGGGTTGTAGTAAAATTTACAACGCCATCAATCCATTTGATTTTATGGAATTGATTTCATTGCAAGGCAAAACAAATTTCTTTGAAAAAAGAGTAGGCGAATATCAAAAGAGTGGCGTAAAGGAAAATGCTTCGAAAGCATTTTCTATGGACGAGGACTTTTAATTAGACACTAGATTGTTAAATGTTAGACACAAGACAGGAAGTAAATTTAAGACACAAGATTGTTAGATTTTAGAAATAAGGGAAATTCAAAAAATATGCACAATTTTAAAGAGTTAAAATCTTGGCAGAAAGCAATTGATTTTTGTTTAGATATTTATAAGCTAACAGGGTCGTTTCCTACAGAAGAGAGATTTGGTTTAACATCACAATTAAGAAGAGCAGGTGTTTCGGTTCCTTCAAATATTGCAGAAGGTTCTGGTAGAAATAGTGACAAAGAATTTGTACATTTTTTATCAATAGCAACTGGCTCTAGTTACGAATTAGAAACACAATTAATAATAGCAAACAGATTAGGGTATATTAAAGAAGAAGAAATACAGGAGGCAACATTAAAATTATCGGAAATACAGAAAATGATTTTTGCATTTTCAAACAGATTAAAAACAAACAATAAAATAACAAAAGAGTAAAAACAAGATGAGACCTCCGAATTTAGTTCTCTAAAATCTAATGTCTATCATCTAAAATCTAAACAACTACTAACCACTCAACATATAATAACACATGCAAGTAATTAAGCGCAGCGGCAAAAAAGAATCCGTACACTTCGATAAAGTAACCTCACGAGTTACGAGATTGAGTTATGGATTACAATTAAAATCGGAAGACATTATTGAAATATCTAAGAAAGTTGTTTCAGGTATTTTTAACAATGTAACCACTACAGAGTTAGACAATTTAGCAGCAGAAACCGCTGCATCGTTTACCACAAAACATCCTGATTTTGCAGTACTAGCAGCAAGGATAGCTGTAAGTAATTTGCACAAGAACACAAGAAAACTATTTAGCGAAACGGCTGAATTGATGTACAATTATATAGACACAAAAACAAATGCACCTGCTCCATTATTAGCAGATGATATTTATGAAATAATAAAAGAAAATGCAGACGTGTTGGATGCTGCTATCATTTATGAAAGAGATTATCATTTCGATTTCTTCGGTTTTAAAACCTTGGAAAAGTCATACTTGCTAAAAGTAAATGGTAAAATAGTAGAACGCCCGCAGCATATGTTTATGCGTGTAGCATTGGGCATACACAAAACAGATATTGACGCAGCGATAGAAACCTACAACTTAATGAGCGAAAAATGGTTCATTCATGCTACACCAACATTGTTTAACTCTGGTACACCAAAGCCACAAATGAGTAGTTGCTTTTTGCTAAGCATGAAAGATGATAGCATCAATGGTATTTACGATACATTAAAAGATTGTGCATTAATTTCTCAAAGTGCCGGTGGTATTGGGTTAAACGTACACAATGTTCGCTCTACAGGTAGTTATATAAAAGGAACAAACGGAACCTCAAATGGTATTATACCAATGCTTCGTGTGTTTAATGATACCGCTCGTTATGTAGACCAAGGTGGTGGAAAAAGAAAAGGCGCTTTCTCGGTTTATTTAGAACCATGGCATGCAGATGTATTTGAATTTTTGGAGCTAAGAAAAAACCATGGTAAAGAAGAAATGCGTGCTAGAGATTTATTTTTAGCATTGTGGATACCAGATTTATTTATGAAGCGTGTAGAGGCAGATGCGGAGTGGAGTTTGTTTTGCCCCAACGAAGCAAAAAACCTACACACCACACATGGTGCGGAGTTTGAAGTTTTATATACACAATATGAATTAGAAGGAAAAGCAAAGAAAACGATACAAGCTAGAGAATTGTGGAATGCTGTGTTGGAATCGCAAATAGAAACAGGTACGCCGTATGTACTATACAAAGATGCGGCTAATACAAAGAGCAACCAGCAAAACCTTGGTACCATTCGTTGTAGCAACCTGTGTACAGAAATTATAGAGTATAGCGATGAAAACGAAACAGCGGTTTGTAATTTGGCTTCGCTTTCTTTACCAAGATTTGTAGAAGGAAAGAAATTTAATTTTGAAAAATTGGTAGAAGTAACAAAAATTGTAACCCGCAATTTGAACAAAGTTATTGATGGCAATTACTATCCAATACCTGAAACAAAAAGAAGCAACGAGCGTCACCGTCCAATAGGCTTGGGTGTACAAGGTTTGGCAGATGTGTTTATGATGATGGGCTTGCCTTTTGAAAGTGAAATGGCTAAATTGCTAAACGTAAATATTTTCGAAACAATCTATTTTGCAGCCATGACAGCCAGTTGTGAGTTGGCTAAAAAAGATGGTGCTTACCAAACATTTGAAGGGTCTCCATTGAGCAAAGGCAAATTCCAATTCGATCTATGGAATGTAGCGCCAACAGAACGTTACGATTGGGCAGCCCTTCGTGCAGAAGTAATGGAGCATGGTGTAAGAAACTCTTTATTGCTTGCGCCTATGCCTACAGCATCCACTTCACAAATATTGGGCAACAACGAATGTTTTGAACCATATACTTCTAACATTTACAACCGCCGAGTATTAAGCGGAGAGTTTGCGGTAGTAAACAAACATTTATTAAAAGACCTTGGGGCTTTGAATTTGTGGAACGATAACATGAAGCAACGCATTATTGCTGCCAATGGCTCTGTACAAAATATAGAAGAGATACCTGCTGACTTGAAAGAGATTTACAAAACAGTATGGGAGATAAAGCAAAAAACGGTGATAGATATGAGTGCAGA
>JAYSWO010000345.1:0-3734 GCA_043717975.1 Ferruginibacter sp.
AAGCTGCTGAAGGGGCTCACAAGATATATACAGACAACAAAGATAACGACCAAAGTATGCAGCAGAAAAGTTAGTATTAAAACCGTATTTAAATAGTAATTTTAACGTATAATTTATGTGCCGCAACGGATTTAAAATGGAAACAAAAGATACAATAGAAAAATATTGGACCAATCGTTATAAAGACGAAAGCACTGGTTGGGATATTGGCTATCCTTCTGAGCCATTGAAGGCATACATTGACCAATTAACAGATAAAAATATTCGCATACTCATACCCGGGGCAGGCAACGCATACGAGGCAGAGTACTTGTATGCACAAGGTTTTACAAATGTTTTTGTGATGGACATATCTCCTATACCGTTACAAAATTTTATGGCTAGAAACCCTGATTTTCCAAAAGAACAATTAATAGAAGCTAATTTTTTTGAACACAAAGCAACCTATGATTTAATAATAGAACAAACTTTTTTTTGTTCTTTTGAACCTACCAAGAAAAATAGAAACAATTATGCAAAACATTGTGCCGCATTATTAAACCTAAAAGGAAAACTAGTTGGCGTTTGGTTTGATATTCCTTTAATAGAAGGCAATATGGATAAGCGTCCATTTGGTGGGCGTAAGGAAGAATACCTAGCATATTTATTGCCTTATTTTACTTTGAAAGTATTTGAAACTTGCTACAACTCCATTGCACCAAGAGCAGGGCAAGAATTGTTTGGGATATTTTTAAAGAAATAAAGATGAAGCAATCCATATTAAAAATTCAATTTAAGATTATTTTAAGATAAGATGTACCGCAGTATGTAATTTATTGTATTTAAAAAACTCACGTTATTTAATCGATGGTTAAATAACCTTTCATCAACATTAAAAGTAATAAAGATCTCTATGTATAGAAATGAAAGTATAATTTTCTAATCTATATTTGTATAGAAATAAATACGATGAAGAAACTTACACATCTTTTTATAATTTGTACATGTATGTATGCATGTAAGTCTTCTCAACAAAAAAAAACGCTAGAATATAATAAAGCCTTTAATGCAGCTATTGCAAATAAAGAAGAAAAAAATATGCTACAAAATGGCATCGATTTTTTTGGGGAGGGCAGCCAACCTACCAATTGGAATGTACAAATGGATTATGATGATACGGTAAGGTTTAATGCTGATGATGGATTGGCATTAAAGTTTGCTTACAATCAACTTACAAAAGATATTAATACGGAGCGAAGTATTTTTTCTACAAAAATTAAAGCAGGCAATATTAGTATTACTGTTTTAGAAAAAGACTGCAGCACCCCAACTAAGAAAGACGTATTTAAAAAAGAAGTAACGTTTAATTTCAATAACAATACCTACACGGGGTGTGGAAAATTTCTTGCAGATAATGCGCTAAATGGTAAATGGATATTAGAAAAAATTGGCAGTAACATCGTTAATGCTACAGAGTACAATCGTACTCCATCGTTTGAAATAGATATAGAAAAAAAGAGGCTTAGCGGAAATGATGGTTGCAATTCCATTGGTGGAAATATGGAAGTGCAAGGAAGTAGAATTAAATTTGGAAATATTATGAGTACAAAAATGGGTTGTGCAAAAAAAAATATTGAAACTATTATTTCTAATTTAATAAACAATAATATAGCTAGTTACTATTTTAAAGGAGATAAATTGTATTTGTACTTAATAGATGATAGCTTACTTATTTTTAAAAAAGGTTAACTATTGAAGTAATATGTGCTAATTAATGTTGTAATTTAGTTTTCAAATAAAAAACCTTTCCTTTGGGAAACAAGTCTATACTTTAACTATTAACCACTAAAACCAAAAAAAATGTTTGAACAACTACTAGATCTTGTAAAAGGTCATTCTCAAGAATCAATCGTAAATAACCCAGATGTGCCAAATGAGCACAATGAAGCAGTACAGCAAGAAGCTACATCTTCTATTATGACCACACTACAAGGCATGCTTGGTAGTGGTGGCAATGGTGCTGCGCAAGTTTTAAATCTTTTTAACCAAAACAACAGTGGTGCTGATATTAATAGCCACCCTGTAGCCCAAAGTATGTCGCAAAACTTATCAGGCTCTCTTATGAGTAAATTTGGTATAGGTGGCAACCAAGCTAGTGGTATTGTAAGTATGCTTTTACCAATGGTACTAAACAAATTGATTGGTGGAGCAGGCAACAATAATAATGCTGCTGGAGGCGGGGGAGGTTTAAACATACAAAGCATTTTTAATAGCCTTAGTGGTGGCAAAACAGGTGGTATGGATATTGGTAGCCTCGTTTCTCAATTTGGCGGCAATGCACTCGATAGAAATCATGATGGCCGTGTAGATCTAGCTGATCTTACAGCTGCATTTTCGGGCGGTGGCCAACAAGAACAGCAGCAGCAGCAACAACAATCTGGTGGTGGCGGTATTTTAGATGCACTTTCAGGTCTTTTAGGGAAATCGTAAACAAAATATGTTGAATTATATAAAAGAGCGCAAGGTTTATTCTTTGCGCTCTTTGTATTTACTACTGTAAAGACATTATACAAAACCCAATTATGTATTTTACATACCGTCAAAACCCTTAAATTTGCAGCACAAAAAAACGACTATGAATTTTCAATTAAGCGAAGAACAATTAATGATACAGCAAGCTGCAAGAGATTTTGCAGTAAACGAATGTTTGCCCGGGGTTATTGAAAGGGATGAACATCAAAAATTTCCGAAGGAGCAAATAGAAAAACTAGCCGACCTTGGTTTTATGGGCATGATGGTGAAGCCAGAATATGGTGGCGCAGGGCTTGATACCATGAGTTATGTATTGGCTATGGAAGAAATAAGTAAAGTAGATGCGAGCACAAGCGTGTGTGTGAGTGTAAACAATAGTTTGGTATGCTACGGCTTACAAGAATATGCAAATGAAACACAAAAACAAACATATTTAAAACCGCTTGCGCAAGGCAAAAAAGATGGCGAATTGTACATTGGTGCTTTTTGTTTGAGTGAGCCAGAAGCGGGCAGTGATGCTACAAGCCAACAAACGACTGCTGAAGAAAAAGATGACCACTATTTATTGAACGGTACGAAAAACTGGATTACCAATGGCAATAGTGCCAGCGTATATTTGGTAATAGCGCAGAGCGATGTGAGCAAAGGCAGCCGTGGTATAAATGCATTTATTGTAGAAAAAAAATGGGCAGGCGTAGTGGTAGGTGCTAAAGAAAACAAACTCGGTATTCGTGGTAGCGATACACATACTATTATGTTTAACGATGTAAAAGTACCCAAAGAAAATAGAATTGGTGAAGAAGGGTTTGGTTTTAAATTTGCCATGAAAACCCTTGCAGGTGGGCGTATAGGCATAGCCGCACAAGCGTTGGGTATAGCAAGTGGTGCGTTTGAGTTGGCGCTAAAATATAGCAAAGTGCGCAAGGCGTTTGGTACAGAAATTATGAACCATCAAATTATTCAATTTAAGCTGGCAGATATGGCTACAAAAATTGAATGTGCTCGTTTGCTTTGCCTAAAAGCGGCTTGGGAAAAAGATGAGCATATTGATTATACCCTTAGCAGCTCCATAGCAAAAGTATTTAGCAGCGAAACTGCCATGTGGACTGCTACAGAAGCGGTGCAAATACACGGTGGATATGGTTTTGTGAAAGAATACCATGTGGAGCGTATGATGAGAGATGCAAAAATTACACAGATATATGAGGGTACGAGTGAGGTGC
>JAYSWO010000346.1:0-3732 GCA_043717975.1 Ferruginibacter sp.
GTAAGTCATTTAACTAAATTATTTTTTCTATCATGTTTAACCTCTGTTATTATGTTTAACAGTTTTGCGCAAACAACTACAATTAATATTGGTTCGGCTCAACAAGAAATTAACCCAAACAGTACATTTAACGCTTGGACAGTAGAGGCGATGTCTGTCAATATGCTTAATGCTCCATGTTTTGGAAATACAACAGCACCTATGGCACCTGTTGGTACACCAGTTGCTCCTGTTGCTATAGGGCAACCTGCTAATGTGGTTCCGGGATTTGCAGGTTTAACAAATTTAAGTTGCTTTCGTTTTAATACAATTTACACTCCAACTCCAGCAACAAATAATTACACAAATACTACCATGACAATTAGAAGAAGATTTATTGTTTGTAGTAATCAAAATGAGCAAATAAATTTTTCTTTTACTATAAACTGCGATGATGCTGTAAACAGTATGGTTTTAGATGCAGGAACAGCAAATTCTTTTACTTTATTTGCTGGACCTCCTACTCCAAGTATAAGCCCTGCGTATAGTTTAAATACAGCTAGAAGTTTATCGCCAGGGTTGCATACAATTGATTTACAAGTCTCAGATTTTGAAGATACTCTGGGGCAATATTTCACAGTAAATAACACTCGGATGCAATGGAATCCTTTCGTTGTTGCTATTGCGGGTAACATTACTTCAACAAATTCAGTTTTATTAAATTCGAATACTCCTAGCCCATTAACTCCTATTACCGGTTTAACTTCAGTATGTACAGGAAGTACAATAACTTTAGAAAATGCAACGATAGGTGGTAACTGGTCATCTTCAAACAATGGTGTAGCAACAATAAATCAATCTGGTGTGGTTACAGGAATATCATCAGGCAATGTATCAATAAATTACAGTATCGGACAAGGGCTTTGCACTAGAACTACAAGCTTACCTATAGTTGTTGATAATTGTGGTTGCGAAGATTCATGCAGTTGGAGTCTTACCGGAAATCTTGTCGTAAAACCTAGTAATTTTATTGGTTCAAAAAACAATGCCGACTTCAAAGTGAGAACAGATAATAGACAACGCATGGTTGTAACCGCTGCAGGTAATATTGGTTTAAATACATCTGCACCAACAAAACTATTAGACGTAAATGGAGAAGCAGTTATTAGGACTTTACCTGCTGCAGCCGTAAATGATAAACTTGTATTTGCAAATACCACTGGAGAATTAAAATCACTTGCACCGGGTGCTACGAACCAGTATTTAAGTGGTAATGGCACATGGCAAAACTTACCTACAGGTGGGGGAACTGTTACTGATGCAGACCAAGGCGTGACCTTAGATGGTTCAACAGTGGTATTGGGTGACTATTGTGGTAAGGCGGGCGGGCAATTTAAAAGTGATAGGGAAGTAAATATGGAAAATTTTAATTTATACTTTAATAGTGCTAATACTGGGAAAGTGAGAATTGGTAATAATATTGGAAAAGAAAGAATTTGTCCAGATTTGCAATCAAGACTAGAGTTAGATACCCGTGGTTTGAAAGCTGTAAATGATTATGTATCCCCACAACCTTCTCTAAGCGGTTTGCGTTTTGTAGATTTAACAGCATATGCTTCTCCTATTGAAAATAAATACAAAGGAGTACTTTCTTTAGACGAAGATGGTGACGTAATATGGGTAAATGCTTGTTGTAACCCAGTAGGTAAAGATAACCAAATTACTAGTATCTTAGAAAGACTAGATAAACTAGAAAGTGAATTAAAAGCAGTAAAGAATGAAAATACAGCTTTAAAAAGCAAGCTAAACCAAACTGAACTTATACTTGATTATAAACAAAATGTACTAGAGCAAAATGTTCCAAATCCGTTTACAGAAACAACAACTATTGGTTATACAATTGTAAATAGCTTTTCAAAAGCTGTAATGGTTTTTAGTGCAGCTAATGGAGAAGTAATAAAATCAGTTAAGCTTAATAGTGCTGGTAAAGGGCAAATAAATATATCCGCTAGCTTAGTAGCTAAAGGGATTTATACCTATAGTTTAATTGTAGATGGAAAATTGATTGAAACAAAGAAAATGATAAAAGAATAAGTTTTTTAGTTTGATAGAAAAAGGCTGTCTCGACATTTAGAGGCAGCCTTTTTTTGTTTTTTGTACACGCCTATGCCCAAAACGACACGCCAGTGAAATATATATAGGTATTTTCAATACAATGATATATCATTGAAATTAATTTATCCTATTGATATATAGGACTAAAACTAATAATTATGAAAAAAATACTACCAATCTTATTTTTCTTTTTTGTTCATTTTTCTATCCAAGCTCAGCAATTACAATTTGCCATTGGTGAAACTACTAAAAATGAATTTTTTTATGATACAAAGTTTGACCCTACGGATGGAGGAACAATAAATGTAGGTGTAATTGCAAATGGTACAAACAACGATTGTTATTTGGTAAAATTAAATGCTTCTAAACAAATTGTTTGGCAAAAAACTATTGCAAACATAGGGGATGATTATTTTGATAAAGTGCAAGTATGCGCCAATGGAGATTATGTGGCAGCAGGCAAGTTTACAATAGGTGGTGTTGGACGTGGTTTAATATCTAGAATAAATAGTAGTAATGGAAATATCATTTGGAGTACTACATCGGCCGCAACTGTTAGCCCAAATGGAGAAGCTTTTTGGGATATAAAAGAAACTACAGGCGGAAATATTGCAGTTGTAGGGCCTACAAACTATACACCTGGTTCAGTGAATGGTATTGTGGTATTGGTGAATTCAAGTGGTGCACAGGTTTGGAGCAGAATTTATAATTATACAGCACAATCAGATATTTTAACTTGTGTAAATCAATTGCCAAATGGTAACATAATTGTTGGTGGTTTTTATTTTAGCGGTGGTGGTAACGACAAAGGCATCATTATTGAATTGAACGAAACCAATGCAGCAGTAATAAGCCAAAATGAATATAGTATTAATAGACCTAATCCCAATCTACAGGCAGGCAATTTCTTAGACGGTATGAATTATCCAACTTGTTCTTTGATAGGAGGAAATCTTTATTTTCAAATGAATTTAACAAATGGTTGTTGCGATCAAAATAATTCGCAAGGCATTTATTTGTACGATCAAACTTCAAAAGCATTATCCGGTAATCTTTTGCACCATACAGGATTTTCAAAAGTAGGGAATAGACTTTTTAACCCAGTTGGTCTAAATGATTATGTAATTATACAGTCTATACCAAATGCAAGTAATACAACATTTACCAACTTTGTATCACGGGTTACAAATGGTATTAAAGTATATGATCGGAGAATAGTTGGAAATTCAAACTTAGTTTATAATGTTAATTCAAATGGCAATAATCTTTGTGCCGTAGGTTCATCTACTCTAAATGGAGGAGATGGGTATTCTTTATTTTCAACCATTGATTTTCCAATATCTACAAGTGGTTGTATTGTAAACAATGCAGATAGTTTAGTTATTACACCTAATACGCCAACTAAAGCAATAAACAACACTGCATTAATAAGTGCAACTGCAATGACGCCATTAAGTTTAACAAGTACTAATACTAATGCTGTTGTTACGAATATTTGTGGAGTAATTACATGTCCATTAAATACGTTTACTCCTACCCAAAAATGCTCTAACCAAAATATAAACCTAACTGCAAGAACAGGCTCTACTTATACATGGAGCCCCGCTACAGGTTTAAGTGCTGCCAATATACAATCTC
>JAYSWO010000347.1:0-3729 GCA_043717975.1 Ferruginibacter sp.
GAGGGACAGCTTATTATTTTAACAATGTACTTACAAGAGGAACTTCATTAAATGGAATACCAAACGAAACTATTTCTTGGGAAACATCTACGCAAAAAAATATTGGAATTGACCTTATTTTACTTAAAAATAAATTGAGTATAACTTTTGATAAATACCAAAAGAAAATTACAGATTTAATTTTTGATGATGCAACACCTACATCATTAGGTTTTTTGGGTGCGGCTATTCCCTCAAACCGTGCATCAATGGTAAACAATGGGTGGGAATTATCTGCTACTTATAGAAACAGTTTTAAAAAATTAAATTATAGCATCACAGGTAATTTATCAGATGTTAAAAATAAAGTGTTAAGTACTGGTGGAAGAGATATCGTAACAGGCGGGTTGATTTCAAGAGAAGGCAATTCTATTTATTCTTATAATTTTTATAGAACGAATGGCTTATATCAAAAAGGCGATATTTTGAATAGCCCAGTAAATAGTACAAGAACAACTGGAGTAGGCGATATTAAATTTATGGATGTGGATGGCAATGATACATTAAATTCAAAAGATAGAGTATTGCTTGGAAATAATTTTCCTAGATATGATTATAGTTTAAATTTTAATGCAGACTACGCTGGTTTTGATATAAATGTATTTTTATTTGGCGTAGGAAAAAGAGATAATTATGTTTCGGGAATAGCTGTAGAACCCTTCAATGGCGGTAACTGGATTGCCTCAGGTTTAGAATCTGCTTTGGATAGATGGACACCTAATAATCCGAATGCAAAATACCCTCGTCTTTTTAGAGGTGGAAACGGAAATTATACTGGATCGGATTTCTTTTTAAGAAATGGTTCGTTTATGCGCATTAAACAAATTACACTTGGATATTCTTTACCTAAAAAAATATTGAATAAAATTAAAGTGCAACAATTAAGATTTTACGTAAACACAGTGAATCCATTTACATTCTCTAAATATGAACCAGGTTTTGACCCTGAAGTAAGTAATACCAATGGTTCTTTTTATCCAATTATGAAAACAACCACAGTTGGTATAAACCTTAAATTTTAATTTTTAAAAAACTTAGTTATGAAAAATATAAATAAATACAAGTTTATTTTGTTTGTATTCATATTGTGCGCTAGTGTATCTTGTAAAAAATATCTCGATCGCACGCCGCAATCCGCGTTTACACAGAATGATTATTATGCTAATGCAGAGCAAGTGCAACAAGCACTTACAGGTGTATATAATGCCATGGGTGCAAGAACTGTCAGCCCAGGGTTTAGTAATCCTACTCCATACTATGCCAAGATAGATTTGTTTACAGAAATAGGTATAGAAAGAGGTTTGAATGGTACGATAGGCTCTGGTACGTACGACCCCAATAATACTACTGTAGCAGAAATTTGGGCTGCATTTTATCAAGTTATTCAAAGAGCAAATAACTTGCTGTTTTATATGACAAAGGCTCAAGCTACTATGACAGCTACCGAGTATAATACAGTAATAGCTGAAGCAAAAGTACTGCGAGCAAATGCTTACTGGTATTTAATTTCTTTTTACGGAGATGTACCTTTCTTTACTGCCCCTCCTGCTTCGCAAGATGAATTGTACAATTTTCCGAGAACAAGTAAGACAACTATTATTGATTTCTTACTAACAGATTTGGTAGGTGCAGCTAATACCCTAGATTGGAATCCTACTGCTCAAGGTAGGGTAAGTAAAGGAGTTGCAAAGGGTGTAGCTGCTCGGTTAGCAATGCTCGATAAGCGGTATCAATATGTAGCAGATATTACAGATGATATTATTACAAATAGTGGATATGGACTTAATCCCAGCTTTCAAAATGTGTTTAGAAAAGCTGGGCAAGCTGTAAATCAGAATAAAGAGATTATGTTTATTTATCCTTTTGGAGATTTAGATGCAGGCTCGTTTAATTATTTGCAACTCGTACAAGGTTCAAGAAATCAAGGTGCACAATCTAGTCATTTCCCTACTCAATTTTTAGTAGATCTTTTTGAATGTACAGATGGAAAAAATATTGCTGAATCACCCTTGTATAATTCAGCAAGGCCTAATAGAAACAGGGATCCAAGAATGCGTCAAACGGTTATCGTGCCTGGTGATACAAGCATTGTACAAGGATTTACAAGCATTGTGTTTAATTTTAAAGACCCATTTTTAGCAAGTTTTAATACTACCACCAATGCCATTACTTTTCCTACTACAACCGCCAATCAAGATAGTGCAAATATTTTTGGTCCTCGTGCTAATGGATTAGGCAATCTTTGGAAAAAATATTGTCAAGATAGAGATATAAATGGTACTGCTGGAAATTTATATAGAGTAGGTTGGGTGTACATGCGTTTTGCGGAAATTCTATTATTGAATGCAGAAGCGCATTTAGAAAAAGGCTCGCCAGCTGCTACTGTAGCTACTTCCGTCAATAAGGTTAGGCTAAGAGCAGGTATGCCAGTTGTAGATGCTACTACGCTTGGAGATATTAATAAATTACGACAATTGGTAAGAAGAGAAAAGACAGTTGAATTTGCAAATGAAGGATTACACCTTGCAGATATGCGTAGATGGGATAATGGTGCTTATGCTCAAACAGTAATGCCTGTTCAACTTTATGGAGAAGCAAACAGTAATATGAAATTGACAGCTGGTATTGGTTTGGAATTTATAACACCTGCACCTGCTCCGTTATTTGATGCTACTTACAATGTGCCTATTTCTTGGCCAAACGGAGATGCGCTTCGTTTAAAAAGAGAACTTAGGGTATTTAGATCAAACCAACACCTTTTATGTCCAATACCACAAAGTGAAAGAGACAAAGTACCTGCGCTTACTCAAAATCCAAACTGGTAATAAATTAGGTTTAATTAAAAAGGCGACGAATTTTCGTCGCCTTTTTAAAATAAAATTTTATGCAACAAAGAAACCAATCACTCGACGCCTTGCGTGGCTATGCAATACTAACTATGGTACTTAGTGGTAGCGTAGCTTTTGGCGATACCTTGCCTGCGTGGATGTATCATGCTCAAGTGCCGCCGCCACTGCATAAGTTTGTACCTTCACTTGCAGGCATTACTTGGGTGGACTTGGTTTTTCCTTTCTTTTTATTTACCATGGGAGCTGCTATGCCATTGGCTTTGCATAAGGCTGTAGCAGCAAAAACAAGCTTTGTACAAATTGTATTAATTGCCGTTAGGCGTTTTTTCTTGTTAGCGTTCTTTGCTTTGTTTACACATCACATGATGCCTTGGTCGTTGGCAGAAGAACCTACAGCGTTACATTTTTTATTATCTATTGCTGCGTTTCTATTGGTATTTTTTCAATTGTATGATAATAAAAACGAAAAATATAAACAACTTTTTTTAATTCTCAAATTTGTTTCTTTTGCAATTGCAGTTGCATTTTTGATATGGCTTCCGTTTAAAGATGGGCAAGGTTTTTCATTTTACAGTAGCGATATTATAATTATTGTTTTAGCAAATATGGCTTTGTTTGGTACTATTATTTGGTGGCTCACAAAAAATAATATGCTTCTGCGTATTGGTATTTTACCTTTTATTATGGCTTTGTTTTTAGCTAATAAAGAGCCATTAGATGGCTGGGCAAAAACAGTTTTTAATGTTGATAATATTGCTGGTTTTAAAATTGACTGGTTGTATAAATTGTATTTTTTAAAATACTTATTCATCATTATTCCTGGTACCATTGCAGGTGAATA